>JASHYG010000249.1 GCA_030043215.1 Gammaproteobacteria bacterium | reverse complement strand
GACCCCGCACGAATCGGTAATGTCCGTGGTGCTCGACCCAGTGCTCCGGCACCCAGTGCTGGCCGGGATGCGCTCGCAGCCACCGACCGTCCACCCAGACGTGCCGCTGACCGTTCCACTGCCAGTAGCCCGGCGCCCACACGAAGCCCACGCGTGGCGCGGGTACGACGAGGTTTGGAGGGGGAGGAGGAGGCGCGATTTGAATGTCGATTCCGATCGCCGAGAAAGCAGGCGAGGTCATGCCGAGGAAAAGTGTCGCGGCCAGGGCCGGCAGAGCCACGGAGCCGATCCGAAGCCATTTGAATGTCGCGGCTGGGCTCGCGTCGGGAGCTCCAGCAGTGGGGACTGTGGATTTCAAGGTAACCTCCAAGATGTGAGTCAGGTCAGGTGAAATGAACGGCCGCCCGGCGCCGAGGTTGACAATCCTGTCGCCGACGAGCGACATCGCACGGAGCGGGCGGCCCAGGCCGTCCGCCACCACAGTACTCCCCCTGGCGATCGCCGATGTCGAACTACTCCACGGGTGCGCAGTTTCCCGGATCAATCATTGTGTCGAGCGTCACGGAAGGAATTCCCGTCCCGGCGGCTGGCCATCGACCCACAGCGGCGAGGAATCCCAGTGCTCGGCAATCAGCCCCTTGTCGTCGATGCGAAACATGTCAAACCAGGTCATGTAGTAGATGTGGCTGGGATTGCGGGGATCGCGAACCTTGCGCACGGTGCTCACCGTGACGATGTCTCCCTCGGCGATGATCGAGATCACGGGGACCTTGATCCTCGATGCGACCGGCTTTGGCGGGCGCGCCTTGCCGATGACCGCGATGAATGCGGCGCGTCCCGACTGCACGTTGGGGTTGTGCTGGATGTAGCTCGGCTCCATGTACTGCGGCGCCTTGTCCATGTGTCCGCCTTCGAAGACGATCCGCCAGAAGTCGAATACCAGCCGCTTGTTCCGCGCGAGGGCGGGATTGTCGCTCCTCAGCATGGAGAGCTGATCGGGATTCGCAACCGGCGGGACCTGCGCATGCGCGGCCACCGCGAGGCCGATCAGGAACAGACCCAGTAATCCGCTTCGATGTTTCATGAGCCGAATCCTTCTGTCGAATATCGAGGGTGCCTCACGCAGGCCAGGCTCCGCCACCAGGGGCAGGCGAGGCTCCGCCCTCAGGGCGCACGCATTCTAGCCGAGTGGCTCCCACCCTAGAGTCTCGGTCAGCTCCCGCATCACGTCCGCGCGCACGAAGCGATGAGTCGCCATCATGCGCGGCCGATCGGCGGCGTTGGGAGCGCCCGAGTGCAGCACCCGCAGATCCGTCAAGTAGGCGTCGCCCGGCGCGCCGGTCAGCTCCACCAGCTCAAGCACAACGTCGTCCACCACGCCGGCTCGGTCCAGCAAGCGCGCGCGATCTTCCGCACTCGCCGGCGCTCCGGAGCACAGTTCGCGAAAGAAGGCTTCCCGGCAGAGAAGACGTCTGAGCTCCTTGGCTCGGATGAGCCGCCCATCGTTCAGCAACCGGTGTGAGCCGGCGATCACGAGCGTGCCGCCGCCGCGAGGCTCGACGGTGTCGAGAAAGGTGAAGAGCTGCACGCCGGGCGGCCTGCCGCTCGCCAGTCGCGGACTGTCTACGTGCCAGTCCGTCGGCACCGTCCACGTCTCCGAGTTTGGCAGCGTGAAGAGAATCTGAGGCCGTCTGAACGCCGTGCGGTCGAACGCACGCCCGCGAAGTAGCGTATCGACGGCCGAGAGGAGTGCCGGCTCCTCGAGCAGCGCCTGCACGTCCGGGTGCTTGTTGCCGATCGCCTTCGAGGTCTTCAACCCGCTCGCCGGCCATTGCGGCCTCGGGAAGCTCTCGAGGTGCCATGCGCCCTCGCGCCAGAGCCCGAGCGGCGCGAGCCGGCGCTGCACATGCTCGCGCGCCCGGCGCACTCTATCGGCGGACAACAGACCTCCCAGGCGCAGGACGCCTCGGCGATCAAACTCGTCGAGCTGTTCCGGGGTGAGAATCGAGGTACTGGGCATGAGCGTCTCCTGGATGAAGACGCCCCGCGGCAGATCTCCCGCCCTGACTGTCAGCCAGGGCGTTCAATCTACCGCGGCGGTACCGCGGCCACCGCGAGGCGCGGTGAACGAGGCAGCATGGTCGCCGGCGGTCGTCTCGCCGTCAAGAGGCTGTGTGTTGCCGGCCGCGGGCCGACAGCCGCCGACAGCCCACGGCGCCGAGCCACCAGACTGCGTGGAAGATCAGCCAGAGGGCCGCCGCATACGCGAGCGCGAACAGAATCGCCTGACTCGATAGACCGAAGGTCGGCACCCAGTCGTTGAGCGTCGCGCGCAGGAGATCCGTGTCGGGGTGAAGTACCAGATAGGCCGTCTGTTGAAACAGGTTGCCGTGAAGCGCCGCGACTTCGCTTTGCAAATGCGCGACCGTGGCGATGAGCGAGCGGATCACCGCGCCCTCGGAGTGGAACGTCGGGTCCTTGCTCTGCAGGTGATACTGGATCAGCCTGCCGATGTCGCCGTGGAAGAACTGATCGGCGATCCTCTGCCAGGGTGCGAGGTCGAGCCGCGCCTGATCGAGCCGTCCGCCGAGCCGCTGGCGGTACTGCGCGATGAAGCCGGGCACCAGGCCGCCCGCCACCACGGCGCAGATGAGCAGCAACCGGTCCAAGAGCCCGCGTACGAGTGACATAGCTCCTTCCTAGCTGCGACGGGCTGGTGGGCGGATCCGCACGAGCTTGTGCGCGCCCGCCGGTACTCACGTCGCGCGCAGCGCGACGGTTACCGGCACGTGGGCCGCTCGGACCGCCGGCAGCAGCCCGCCGACCAGCCCCATACACAGTGCCCAGATGATGCCCAGCAGTGCCAGCGAGGGAGTGACTGCAAGGTGAAACTGAAATCCGAAGGGACTGGCCGCCCGGCCATTGAAGAAGAGCCAGGCGAGTCCCGCGCCGATCCCGGCACCGGGAAGCGCTAGGAGCATCGCCTCGGACAATAGCGATGCAATGACGGGCAGGCCGCCAAACCCAACGGCGCGCAGCGTGGCGAGCTCACGGCGGCGGCCGTCTACCACCGCGTACAGGGAATTGGCCGCGCCGATCGTGGCCGCCACGGCCAGGATGGCGCCAACGAAGTAGGCGACGAAGTTCAGTATGCCGTTCAGCTGCTGCATGCCCTCCGCGACCAGCTCGGCTTCGCGCTTGGCCACGACGTGGAGCACGGGATTCGCCTTGATTGCATTGTCCAGCACCGTGAACGCTGCCGGCGATTGCAGCATCACGTTGATCTCGTTGTAAGTGTCACGCCCGAAGGCCGAGAGCAGAGTGTTGGCATCGGCATACGCGACGCAGGTCCCGCTCGTGCGCCCGAGGTCGAAGTTCCCGACGACGAGCCAGTCGCCGCCCTGTATCAGCCGCTTGTCCCCCACGCCGAAGTGCTCGTACTCGCGCGCACAGTAGTTGCTCGCGATCAGCTCACGCAGACCAGGCCGGAACATGCGCCCCGAGGTCAGGTGCAGCTCCGGGGAATAGTCGGTGAGGTCCGCCCCGGAGCCTACGATGGTGAAGCCGACCAAGGTACCGGACACTTTCTTTCGGGCCTGCATGCCCATGAACGCCTGCGGCACCGCGATCGGCTCACCTCTCGCATTGCGTCGTATGCCGGGCAGATCGCGAGCCAGCACGGCCGTGTCCTTCGGGATGCTGCTCTGTCCCGGCTGCAGAGCGCCTACGCTCAGCAGGGTCGCGCGGTCCGGACGAACGTTGCCCATCGCCTCCCGCCGTGCACCGACGCCCATCGCGAGCATGGAGACCAGCACGCCTACGGCGCACGTGACGCCGATGACCGTGGTGCACACCAGCCCCAGGCGCTGCGGCACGCTCAGGAGGTTCATGCGCAGCAACATCCCCAGTTGTTTGAAGAACGTCACGATCCGTCTACCTTCCCGCCAGCGCATCGACGATGTTGAGCCTCGCCGCCCGATAGCCCGGCAAGCTCACACTGATCAGCCCCACGAGCACGGCCCCGACGACGCCGAGCTCCACGACCACGAGCGGCATCGAGAGCCCCGCCACGTACTTCGCCGCGAGGGGAAACGCGAACCACGCGAGCCCGAGGCCGGCGAGCGCCGCGGCGATGCATACCAGCAACGATTCCGCCGCCACGAGGACGAAGACCGTCCGGTCGCCGAAGCCCAGGGTCTTGAGCACGGCAAGCTCCGGCGTGCGCTCGCGAATGGACTGCATCATCATGGTGGAGATCGAGAACAGCAGGGCCACGAGCACGGCGCTCACGATGGCGCGGATGGCAAAATTCACATCGCCGATCGATTGCATTTCCTGCTGTGCGCCGTCGCGAAACGAATGCGTGCTGGTTCCGGCCGATGAGTTGGCGAAAGCGCGGTCGATGGTGTCGCTCACGGCCTCCGCCTGCTTGGGATCGGAAACGACGACGTAGAAGTTGCGCACCGTGCCCTTGTCCTGCGCCCGCGCCTCATCCAGATAGGCGTAATTGGCGACGATGAGCCCGCCCTCCCCGATCTCGTGATCCGTGACCATGCCCACGATGTCGAAGGGCCAGGTTCCCGATCCGTTGCTCTGCAGAGTGTTCGAGGTGAGGGCGATCCGCTGCCCGACGTGCCAGCCGTATTTCTTGCCGGTGTCCGCGGTGATCAGCGCGCCGGTCCGAGTCTTGCGGAGGGCCTCGAGGTCCTTGGGCAGCACTTGGAACAGATCCGGAACGAGCGTCGACCAGATGTCGGTCGGCTCGATCGCCAGCACTCCCACGACTTGGTTCGGCTTCTGGTAGGTCCCGACCAGGATGTCGGCGAACGACACCGTCTGCACGCCGGGGATCGACTTGAGCCGCTGGACGTAGGCCAGTGGCAAGCGCGCCGCGCCTTGGACGCTCGGCCCCACGAACAGCACGTCGGCTCGGACCTTCGCGACGGCCTCTTCCACGCCCGTCTTCATGCCTTGCAGGACGCCGAACAGCGCAAAGGCCACGGTGACCTGAAGGAAGATCAGCGCCGTTCGCACCGGCTTGCGCCAGAGGCCGGACCAGACGAGCGGAAGGAACTTCACGTGGTGCGCTCGCGGGATGTAAAGCCGCGCAAGAGTGTCCCACATTCGTTGATTGCCCGTCGGGTCTTTCGCGCCCGTCGATCCATCTTCATCACCCCCCGGCCCCGAGCCAGGTTCCGATGACCCGTAGATGCTCCACAGAGGCATAGGGTCGCATACATGCAATATAACGGTGTCTGGAGTAGACCCGCGCCGCCTGAGCTATAGTTAACGAGATCAAAACGTCCCGGGGTCGGCTAACGCGACCTGGTACGATGACCTATTGACCCTCACGCAACGTCAGAGTCCATAGTCCTGCCGAATGGGAGGACGGGCATGACTACTCTGCGCGCTGCTGCCGCGCCAACCATCGGAAAGCCTCGCGTCGAGCCGGCCGTGGACACACCGCGGAATACGCGCCGGATTCCATGAAGGAGCTCACCGTCAAGCAGCTCGCGGCGATCTCGGGCGTCACGGTGCGCACGTTGCACCACTACGACGAGATCGGGCTGCTGACGCCGGCCTCCGTGGGTGCAAACGGCTACCGGTACTACGGGCGCGAGGAACTGCTCCGTCTGCAGCGGATCCTGTTCCATCGAGAGCTGGGTGTGCCGCTGGGCTCCATCGCCGAGCTGCTCGATCTCGAGGGCAAGGATCAGATCGGCGTCCTGAGCCAGCATCGCGAGAAGCTCGAGGCGGAGCGGGAACGCTATCGAGTCCTCATCGAGACGATCGACCGCACGATCGAGGATCTAAAGGGAGAGAGACTCATGGCGAACGCAGATCTGTACAGGGGCTTCAGCCCGGAGAAGCAGGCCGGATATGAGGCCTGGTTGATCGAGCGATATGGCGAACCCATGCGCGTGGGCATCGAGTCCGCCCGGAAGTCCTACGCAAAATTGTCTGCCGCCGAGAAAGAGGCCATGGGAAAGGAACTGCAGGAGGTGGAGCAGGCTCTGGCCGGGGCACTACGCCAGGGGATCGATCCCGCGTCCGATGGGGTCGATGTCCTGATCAAACGTCATCGCAGCTGGGTAGCGCTGATGTGGGGTCGGCCCTGCCGAGCGGAAGCTTATTCGGGCCTTGCGGATCTGTACCTGAGTCATCCGGACTTCGTGGCGCGGTACGAGCGCATCGAGAGGGGCTTTGCCGAATACCTCGCGAGCGCCATGAGACTCCACGCGAAGAGATGGGGCGACCTGGCCGATCGGTAGTGAAGCTCGATTAGCGGGCTGGTCGGCGCGATCCCGCGTCTCCGCTAAAAGTATCTCCTGCGAGTGCATCCAAACGGGCGCCAGGTGGGGTCTTTACGATGTGAGCCTCAAAATTGAAAGGAGATCGGCATGAGCAGCGTGCCCTTGGGACTTACTGGCCTTGGCTTCTGGCTGGCGCTGGCACTGGTCGTCATTTCCATAGTCTGGGCGGTGGTCAAGAAGCAGCAGATGAGACACGAGCTGACCCTGAAACTGCTGGAAAAAGGCCCGGGAGTAGACCCCGAATTGCTCGCAAAACTGATTGCGCCGGTTGGCGCAGCGGTCGGCACCGGTGTTCAGAAATCCGCCGCAGAGCAGCACCGTGACGGGGGGGGCATGGCGGGCGTTATCTTCATCATCTCCGGGTTGGCCATCTCGTTCGTCGCGATGGTGGGTCGTTCCGCGCTATCTTGGCCGCTGCTCGGTCTTGGCGCCTTCACCTTTCTTTACGGCAACTGGGTCTTGATCGGGACCATCAAGGCATACGACCGGGAGAAAGAGGCCGAAAAGGCCTTGCCCCGGAACTAAATTCCTCCATGCCGATGGCCGATGCCTATGCAAGTGCCAGCGACGAACTGCTGGTGCTGCTGGCGCGTGACAAGAATCAGAAGGCGTTCGCGGTGCTGGTCGAGCGGCATCAGGGGTGGCTGCGCAATTTGTTGCGACGCCTGAGCCATGATCGCACGCTGGCCGATGATCTTGCCCAGCAGGTGCTGTTGCAGGCTTGGGACGCATTGCCGAACCTGCATGCCGGGCAGGCGCTGCCTGCCTGGTTGAAGTCCATTGCCGTGCATACCTGGCTCAAGCATTTGCGCCGCAAGGATCCGCTGTTCAGCCTGGCTCGCGATGCGGCCGTGCCCGAAGATGCCGTGGAGAATACTTCGGGGATAGTCCTCGATCTGGATCGCGCGCTGGCGCAGTTGGGTGAGGCGGTCCGGCTTTGTGTGGTGCTGAGCTACCAAGAAGGCCTGAGCCATGGCGCCATCGCCCGGATCACGGGCTTGCCCCTGGGCACGATAAAATCCCATATCAGCAGAGGTAGCGCCCAATTGCGCGCCTACCTCTCGGCCTATGAGACCTAGGAAGCGATCGCATGAGTGAAGATTACGAGCGCGACCTGCAGGACTGGTTCGACCGCAGCGTCGAAGAGTTGCCACGCCAGCCGTTTACCCTGGTGGTGGCGGAGAAGGTGAAGCGCAAGGAGCGTTTTCGGCACATGCAGCGGCGTGCAGCCATGCTGGTTGCGTTCCTCAGCGCTTGCTTGCTGGCTCCGCAACTCATCGTGCCGCTCAACATGCTGGCGGCGCTGCCGGTGAGAGTGATTGCTGCAAGTGGCGAGCAATGGCCCTTGCTGGCGCTGTTGGTGGTAGGACTGATCTGTTGGTTGCTCAATCGTGCCCGCAACAGAGGCTTCCTTCGCGGCGGCTGAGCTCGTCAGGACGGCCATTCGCGAACCGGGGCCGGCCGGGCAAAGGCATCAAGCGGGCCGGCGCCTATCGATTCTCCTGTATGTAGATTGCGCGCTCGTGAGAGAACGCTTTGAACCCGAAGAACCCGTGATAGCTGCCCATGCCGCTTTGATTCACGCCACCAAACGGCAACCGATTTTCCAGGTAATGAGAGAAAAATCCGTTGACCGTCACGCCGCCCGACGAGGTTCTGCTGAGTATCTTGTCGACGTTGTTTCGATTGTTGCTGTAAATGTAGAGCGCCAATGGCTTGGCGCGGCCCGAGATGTGTCCGATGGCCTCATCCATATTCTTGTAAGTCACCACCGGCACGATCGGCGCGAAGATCTCCTCCTGCATGATCTGCATGTCAGGGGTGACGTCGGTGAGCATCGTCGGATGGATCGTGCGGTCGGACTGCTCCAGCGTGCCGCCAACGGCGATCTTCGCGCCCTTGGCGACCGCATCGTCGAAGAGTTTCTTGATCCGGGTGAAATTCTGATCGTTGACGATCTGGGCAATGCTTTCTTTCTTGATGCTCCCGTCGTCCCTGTACAGGTTCTGCTTCACTTTGGCTCGAAACTCCTCGACCAGCTCGTTCTTCTGTCGCTCCTTGACGAATACGTAGTCCGGGCTGATGCAGGCTTGCCCGCCGTTGAATTGCTTGGCTGCGGCTAGATCCGCGGCAACCTTCTTCACATCGGCGTCTTCATCGACGATGACCGGAGATTTCCCTCCGAGCTCGAGCGTTACGGTCGCCAAGTTCTTAGCGGCCGCCGCCATCACCAGCTTGCCCACTCGCGTGCTGCCGGTGAAAAAGATGTGGTTGAACGGGAGGTCGAGCAATGCGGTTGCCACATCGACACCGCCTTCAAACAGGGCGACCTCTTTCTCCTCGAATGCCTGCTTGATGATCTGGCCGGCAACTCTGGCAGTCGCCGGACACAAGTCCGTGAGCTTGACGATACAGCAGTTTCCCGCGGCCACCGCTGCCGCGAGCGGCCCGAAGACCAACCCGAGCGGAAAGTTCCAGGGGCCCAAAATGAGACATACGCCTCGCGCCTCGTAGAGGACTCGCGCTTTGTCGTTCTTGTTCTGGGAGGGAACCACTTC
>JASHYG010000248.1 GCA_030043215.1 Gammaproteobacteria bacterium | reverse complement strand
GTGACCGAGGGTGCGAGTGGCGAACGCTCCGGCATCGGTCGTTGCGTCGAACTCCGGCAGGCACCACAGTCCTCCCCATACACCGTGCTGAGGGCGCCGCGTCAGCAGCACGCTGCCGTCCTCGCGCTCCGCGACGAGCATGAACGTGTGCCGCGAGCCCCGCGACCGCGCGGCGCGGGGAGCGGGGATGTCGTGCTGGCGGCCGGTTTGCCGCGCGACGCAGCGCGCCTCGAGCGGACAGCCGGCGCAGAGCGGCTTGCGCCGCGTGCACACCGTCGCGCCGAGATCCATGATCGCCTGGGTGTAGGTCGAGACCTCGGTGCCCGGCGTGCACCGCTCGGCGTGCTCCCACAGCCGCTCCCTCATGGCGCGGCTCGACGGATCGCCCCTCAGTCCGAAGTAACGGCACAGCACACGCCTGACGTTGCCGTCGAGGATCGGATAGCGCTCCCCGCGGCTCAGCGCCAGGATCGCGCCCGCGGTGGAGCGGCCGATGCCAGGGAGGCTCGCGATGTCGTCGAAGCGCTCCGGGAAGCTGCCGCCGAGCTCGTCGCGGATGCGAACGGCCGCGCGATGCAGGTTGCGGCCGCGTGCGTAGTAGCCGAGGCCCGACCACAGGTGCAGCACCTCGTCGATGGACGCATCCGCGAGCGTGCGTACATCGGGAAAGTGGCGCATGAAGCGCTCGAAGTACGGGATGACGGTCGCGACCTGCGTCTGCTGCAGCATGATCTCGGAGACCCACACGCGGTACGGCGTGCGGTCCCGCTGCCAAGGGAGGTCGTGCCGCCCGTGACGAGCGTGCCAGTCGAGCAGCGCCCGCGCGATCGGGGAGCCGCGGTCATCCCTCGAGGCCCGCGTGACCGGGGAGCCGCGGAGGTCCTCAGAGCCCAATGGAGACCGTCTTGATCTCGGTGTAGGCCTCGATGCCCTCTCGTCCACCCTCCCGGCCGAGGCCCGATTGCTTGTAGCCCCCGAACGGCATGGGCTGCTCGCGCCCACCGCCGTTGATGGTGATCGTGCCGGCCTGGATGCGGCGCGCGAGCCGGTGAGCCGCCGAGAGATCCCGAGTCCAGATATTGGCGGCGAGGCCGTAGGAGGTGTCGTTGGCGAGCTGCGCCAGCTGCTCGATCTCGCTCTCGTCGCTGAAGGACATCGCGCAGAGGACGGGACCGAAGATCTCCTCCTGGAACACGCTCATGCCCGACCGTACGCCCGCGAGCAGCGTGGGCTCCACGAAGAATCCCTCGCGGCTGATCCGCTTGCCGCCGGTCACCACCTCCGCCCCGTCGCTCGCTCCGGCACCGATGTAGCCCATGACGCGATCGAGCTGCTTCTGCGAGATGATCGGGCCCATGTCGGTGTCCGGTGCGATGCCCGGGCCGACCTTGATTTTCTGTGCGCGGTCGGCGAAACCCTGCACCACGCGGTCGAACACCTTGCGATGCGCGAAGAGCCGTGTGCCGGCGGCGCAGAACTGTCCTGTCTTGAAGAAGATCGTCTGAGAGGTGGCCTGCGTCGCGGCCTCGATGTCAGCGTCCGGGAAGATGACGACCGGCGACTTGCCTCCGAGCTCGAGCGTCACGCGCTTCATGTTCACTGCGGCGCCCGCGAGGATCGACTTGCCGACGCGGGTGGAGCCGGTGAAGGAGATCTTGTTGACATCGGGATGGTCCACCAGCGCCTGACCCGCGGCGGCGCCGTATCCCGTCACGATGTTGACCACGCCGGGCGGGAGCTCGAGCTCCTCGAGGAGCTGTCCCAGGCGAAGCGCGGTGAGCGGTGCAAGCTCGGCGGGCTTCAGCACGACGGTGCATCCGGCCGCGAGCGCAGGGGCGATCTTGTTGACGGCCATCAGGAACGGCGCATTCCACGGCGTGATGGCGCCGACGACGCCGATGGGCTCGCGCAGCGTGTAGGAGAAGGAGCGCGATTGTGGCGCGGAGAGCGCGGTCTCCCCCGTGAGCTTCGTCGTCCATCCGGCGTTGTAGCGCAGACTCTCGATCGCCATGGCGATGTCGATGTGGCGCGTGGAGCGCACGGGATTGCCGCCATCGAGGCTCTCGAGGAGCGCGAGCTCATCGGCGTCGCGCTCGATCAGATCGGCGAGCCGCGAGATGAGCTTGCCGCGCTCGGAGTGAGTGAGGCTCGGCCAGCGGCCGGATTGAAAGGCTTTGCGTGCCGCCTGCACTGCGATGTCCACATCGGCCTTGCCTGCAGCGGCGACCTCGGCGAGGGTCTGGCCCGTCGAGGGATCGAGCACCGTCAGGGTCTCACCGGATTGCGCCGGCACCCACTTACCGTCGATGAGCAGCCGGTGCGGCCTCGAGAGGAATCCGGAGCGAAGCGCATCGAGACCAGGAAGGAAGGCGGCGGCGGCGTTCACGATGAGCTCCTTGCGGCGTGCGTGGAGGTACGGGGAGCGAGGCTCCGAGGGGCACTCTACGGCACGGCGCGCGGCGGCGGCAACTTGTGGGCCGCAAGCGATCCTCGCTAGTGATCGCAGATCGACACGTCACCGCTCAGCGTCTTGAACCGCAGACTCGCAGCACCCGCCCCCAGAGTGCCGGTGAGAACCTTTCCCGGTCCGTATTCGCTCACGCGCTCGGCCGGCCGGCCGAAGCAGTCCTCGAGATTGCCGCTGAACGTCCTGGCCTCGTAGGCGTACCCGGCTTCTCCCGCCGCCTCGACCGTGAGGTCGCCGCTGACCGTCTGCCCATCGAGCGTCGCATCGCGCGCGAAGCGGCCGGTCAGCTTGAAGCTGCCCGAGGTAGTACGCAGGCGCACGCTGTGCGCGGGCGAGATCGTGGCGGAAATCGAGCCGCTGACGCTCGACGCCTGCAGATCGCCCGCCGCGCCCGCCAGTTGCACATCGCCGCTCACGGTGCCGACTTCGAGACGGCCGGGCTGCCCGTTACTGCGGAGCCTCACCTGGCCGCTCACGCTCCTCACCTCCGTGTCCGCTCCGGTCACATCGGCGGTGATGTCGCCGCTCACGGAATGCAGGCGCTGACCGCCGAGCATTCCTCGGGAGGTCACGTCGGCGCTGACGGCCGATACATCGAGCTTGCTTGCCTGCGGCACCCAGACCTGGAGCCGTGCGTCACCGGCGGTCCACCGGAATCCTCCCCAGAACCCCCAGAACCCACCCCAGAATGACGACGGGCGGCGGCCCGTCACCCGCACGCTCGTGATCCCCCGCTCGCTCGAGACCTCCAGATGCTGCCAGTCGGTGTCGATATCGGCCCGCGCGGCCACTTCCGGCCTGTCCCAGGCCGACACCTCGATGGTCCCCGCGACGTTGCTCACGTCGACTTGCCCCGCGGGGTCCGCGTTCACCTGCTGCTGGAACACGCCGGCGTCAGCCGTTGCGGCGAAGACGCCCGCCCCGAGCAATCCCATCAATGCAAGACCGATGCGCATCGTCGTCTCCCCACTGGCGTTCCGTAGCTTTAGACCCGGGTGGACGCGAGGGCGTTTCACCGGCGGCATCGCGACCGGCAGCGCGACCGGCGGCACGAACGGCCGCGCCCTGATGCGCCGGCGGGGATTGCGGCAGCCGAGCGTCAAGCTTTGCTGCGGCCCGCGTACCAGTTGATGGAGTACTGCAGGAGCTGGACGTTGCTCAGCAGATTCAACTTGCGCTTGAGGCTCTGGCGGTGAGACTCCACCGTCTTGATGCTGACGCCCAGCATGTCGGCGGCCTCGCGCGACGACAGGCCGCGGCCGATCAGGCTGAGGACCTGCAGCTCGCGATTGCTCAGGCGCTCGACGGGGTCGCAAGCGGCGCCCGAGCGCGCCTCGCCCTCTCTGCGCGGAACGACCTTGCTGGTGAGCGCCTCGCTCACATAGGTCTCACCGTTCAGCACGCGCCGCAGCGCGCTGAGCAGCTGCTCGGAGGCGGCGTGCTTCATGATGTAGCCGCTCGCCCCGGCAGAGAGCAGCCGGCCGGCGTAGATCGCCTCATCATGCATGGACAGCACCAGCATCGGCAGATCGGGCCTTTGAGCGTGCACGTCACGCACCAGCTCGAGGCCGTCACCCTGCACGAGAGAGATGTCGACGATCACCGCGTCGGGGTCGAGCTCGCGTATGGCGGCCCGCGCCTCGCGCTCGGATTGCGCCTCGCCGCACACGACGAGATCCGGCTCGGGATCGATCATCCGGCGCAGGCCCTGGCGCACGATCGGATGGTCATCGACGATGAGCACCCGCCGCGCCGCGCCGGCGCGTCGCCGCGGCGCCGCGGGATGGGGAGCGCTCTTCATGAGCCGAGCGGGCACGAGCAGCGCACGATCGCGCCCCCGTCCATGCCGTTCCCGAACGCGAGATTGCCGCCGAGCATCTGGGCGCGGTAGCGCATGATCCTCAGGCCGAGGCCGTCCGACTCCTCGAGGGCCGTGCCGGAGAATCCGCGGCCGTCGTCCGTCACTTGCAGCTGCACCTCGCCCGCCGTGGTGGCGAGCGAGAGTGTCACCGCGGTCGCGAGGCTGTGCCGCAGCGCGTTCGTGAGCGCCTCCTGCGCAATGCGATACAGGTGCGTCGCCGCGGTGTCGTCGAAGGGCAGGCACTGGGTGACGCGCGCCTCGAAGGTGACGGGGATGCCATAGCGCTCGGTCGCGCGCGTCGCAAGCGCCTGGAGTGCCGCGGCGAGCCCGTCGCGCTCCGCGCTGACGGGCGACAGCCCGCGCGCGAGCGAGCGCGTGTTCTCGATGGCGACGTTCACCAGGCCGATGACCTCCTCGATGTCGACGCACGCCGAGGAGCCCTCCTTGCGCAGCTGCGCGCCTATCCCGCGCAGCATCAGCGCGATGCCCGTGAGATCCTGGCCCAGGCCGTCGTGCAGATCGTTGCCGATACGCTGCTGCTCGCGGTTGGCGATCTCGATGATCTCGCGCTCGAGGCTGTGAGGATCGGCGATCTCGACGATGAAGCCGACCAGACGCCGCGCCTTGCCGGAGGCGTCGCGCTCCAGCGCGCGGCCGCGGTCGAGCGCCCAGCGCCAGGTGCCATCGGCGTGCCGCAAGCGGTACTCGGCCTCGTACAGATCCTCGGTGCCGTCGATCGCGCGCCGCATCGCCTCCCGCACTCTCGGTCGGTCGTCCGGATGCACCCGGCTCGACCAGAGTTGAGAGTCGCTGTCTTGCCCGCCCTCGACGCCGAGCATGTGGTACAGGAAGCCCGTGTGGCGCGGCTCACCGCCCGCGACATCGAGATCCCACATGCCGCCGCGCGCGCTCTCCAGCGCCACCTCCAGGCGCTTGCGGCTCCTCTGCAGGTCGAGCTCGGAGTCCTTGCGCGCGTCGATGTCCATGCACACGCCCACCATGCGCATCGCGGCACCATCGGGTGCGCGCTCGACCACGCGGCCGCGCTCGAACAGCCAGCGCCAGCCTCCGGCCTGGTCGCGGATGCGGTACTCGGCGTCGTAGTACTCTTCCTCGCCGGCGAGGTGGGCGCGGAAGCGCCGCGAGGCTTCCTCCACATCGTCCGGATGGACGTTCGCGCCCCAGCGCGTGACGTGGCTCGGACCTTCGCAGGGATCGACGTTCAGCCGCTCGCACCAGTCACTGAACCAGCGGGCACAGTCTTGCGTGAGATCGATCTCCCGCAGACCGATGCCGGCGCCCCACACCGCTGTCTCGAGCCGCGCCTCGAGGTGGGCCTGATCCTCCGGAGACGCGGTGAGGTCGCCCGGCCTCCTGTCGGCGCGCACTGAGGCGTTCATGCCAGGACACAACCTTTTTTGCAGCGCAATATTATTCTACAGGCTGAGGCCATACAGATTACCGACAGTCTCGCCGCGTGGGGAGGCGAATTTCTCGCTCGGTGTCGAGGATCCCTGTTGCGAGCATATGTCAAATATGCGCGGCGCTCCGGCTCACTCGTCCTGCTGCTCACACGCACTCCTGCGGGCGGCGCCGGGAGAGTGTCTCCGATCAGCGCCGGCTGCTCCGGCTGAACGGCACCCGGCCGTCTCAGCCGAGACATTTCATCACGTCTTCGATCCCAGCGTCTCGCGTCGTCGCGCGACTCCTCCTTCTCGAGCGGAGGAAAGCTCGGCCGAAGCGTCGATGAGCCTGCGCATTTGCATCGCGGCGGCGCAACACGCGATGTAATGATCCTGTAATGCTCGCAGGCGCCGGTGGATCCATTTCCCCGGAACTTCGTTGCGTCATGCGCGTCATCCATATCAGGAGGCTCAAACAAAGGGGATGTCGCGTGAACGACAAAGCAAGGCTGCGCGGCTTGCCGAAAGCCGCCATTGCGGAGGCGGGCCCCGTCGCATCGCGCTGGACCGCCGCGAAGGCCGGAGCGATCGCATCGCTGTGGCCCTCCATCGAGCCCCGCCTCAGCCGCTACGTCGAGGAGATGATGAACGCCCACTCCCACTCGGTGACGGGCAAGGGACACGGGGCGTGAGCCGGACCGGAGCTGCGCTCGGGTGCCGGCCGGTCACCACTTCACGAGGGGCGGCAGACTCATCAGGTACGCATCCGGGTCCGCGTCCGTGGCGAAGCCGAACTTCGTGCCGCGGTCGTAGACGAGATTGAACTCCACGTAACGGCCCCGCTTCACCAGCTGCCGGTCGCGCGCCGCCTCGTCGAAGGGAGCGCTCCTGCGGCGCTCCACGATCCGCGGATAGACGGACAAGAACGCGGCGCCCACACGCCGCACGAACGCAAAGTCGGCCTGCAGATCCCCGCTCGAGAGCTCATCGAAGAAGATTCCTCCCACGCCGCGCGGCTCGTGACGGTGCGGCAGGTAGAAGTACCGGTCGCACCACTCCTTGAACTTGCGGTACGCCCCGGGCTGGTAGGCTTCGCAGGCCTGCTCGAGCGCCTGGTGGAATTCCGCCGTGTCCTCCTCGAACGGGAACGTCGGGGTGAGATCGGAGCCTCCGCCGAACCATCCGCTGCTCGTGCCCATGAAGCGCAGATTCAAGTGCACCGTGGGCACATAGGGATTCGCCATGTGGGCGACGAGGGAGATCCCGGTCGCGACGAAGCGGCCCGCGGATTCCTCGGCGCCCGGAATCTGCGATCGGGACTGCGGCGCAAGCGTGCCCCACACGTGGCTCACGTTGACACCGACCTTCTCGAAGACGGAGCCGCGCATCAGGCGGCTCTCGCCCCCGCCCTGCAGCCGATGCCCGGCTGGCCTGCTCCAGGAGCGCGGCTCGAACCGCGCCGCGTCCTCGAACGCCTCGAACGCCGCGCAGATCTGCGCCTGCAGCTCGCGAAAGTAAGCCGCTGCAGCCGGCGCGAACTGCTCCGCAGCGGGGGAGAGGCTCATCCCCGCGCTCCCCGCGCCGTGCGCTCGTGCACATGGTCGATCATCCGGGCGACGGCGTCCGGATCGGTATCCGGCCAGATGCCGTGGCCGAGATTGAAGATGTGGCCGGGCATCGGGCCCGCCTCATCGAGCACCCCGTCGATGTGGCGCTCGAGCTCGCCCGGCTCGGCGAACAAGGCGGCGGGATCGAGATTGCCCTGCACCGCCTTGTCCGCTCCGAGCGCTCGCCGCGCCGCCCCCAGAGGCGAGCGCCAGTCGACACCCACCACGTCCACGTCGAGCTCACTCACCGCCTCGAGCAGCGCGGAGCCTTGATTGAGGTAGTAGATGAGCGGCACGCCGAGCGGCCGCAGCGCCGCGACGACCCGCCTGGCTCCGCGCAGGGCGAAGCGGCGGTACTCACGGACGCCGAGCAATCCGGCCCACGATTCGAACAGCATCAGCGCTTGAGCGCCCGCAGCGGCCTGAGCGGCCAGATACGCGGCCATGGCATCGGCCAGCCGGTCGAGCAAGCGCTCGGCCGTCTGCGGATCGGCGTAGAGAAACGTGCGTGCCTCCGAGAATTCCTTCGAGGGCCGCCCGCAGACGAGATAGCAGAGCAAGGTGAACGGAGCACCGGCAAAGCCGATGAGCGGCACGCCTCGCGGCGCCTGCGCGCGAACGAGCCGGACGGCATCGAGTACGAACGGGACATCGCGCTGCGGGTCGAGCTGCGGCAGCGCATCGACCTCGGCCGGCGTGCGGATGGGGTTGCGCACCAGCGGACCGGGATTGAACTCGAGCCCGACGCCCATGCCCTGAAGCGGCGTCATGATGTCGCTGAACAGGATCGCCGCATCGAGCGGGTAGCGGCGCAGCGGCTGCAACGTCGCTTCCGCGGCGAGCTCGGCGCTGCGAGTGAGCGTGACGAAGTCGACCTTCGCCCGCAGGTCGCGGTACTCGGGCAGGTAGCGCCCCGCTTGACGCATGACCCAGACGGGCGTGTAGGGAACAGGCCTGCGCCGGCAGGCATCGAGGAACACCGCCTCGGCGCTCGAGCGCTCGGAGTCTCGACCCGGCGTCAGCGCTGCAGCCATTGGCACATGTCCGGAGCGAAGTACGTGATGACCAGATCCGCGCCGGCGCGCCGGATGCCGGTCAGCGTCTCGAGCGCCGCGGCCCGCTCGTCGATCCAGCCGCGAGCGCTCGCCGCCTTGATGAGGCTGTACTCGCCGGAGACCTGGTATGCGACCACCGGCACCTCGACCCGCTCACGCACTCGCCGGATCACGTCGAGGTACGGGCCCGCGGGCTTCACCATCACCATGTCCGCGCCCTCCTCGATGTCGAGCCGAACCTCACGCAGAGCCTCGCGCGCATTCGCCGGGTCCATCTGATACGAGCGGCGGTCGCCGAAGGCCGGCGTGGAATCCGCCGCTTCGCGGAACGGTCCGTAGAACGCCGAGGCGTACTTCGCGGCGTAGGAGACGATGGGCGTGTCCGCATGTCCGTTGCGATCGAGCAGCTGCCGGATCGCGAGCACACGGCCGTCCATCATGTCGCTCGGCGCGACCGCGTCGACGCCGGCCCGCGCGTAGTTGAGAGCGACTTGCGCAAGGGTCTCGACGGAGGAGTCGTTGTCGATCGCGCCCGAGGGGAGCACGTGGCCGCAGTGTCCGTGGTCCGTGGCGCTGCACAGGCACACGTCGGCCCACACGATGAGATCCGGGCAGGCGGCCTTGATCGCCCGGATGGCGAGCGGTACGAGTCCGCTCGGATCGAGGAAGGCGGAGGCCCGGGAGTCCTTCTCCGCGGGCGCGCTGAAGAGGATCACCGCCGGGACGCCGAGCCGCGCGACACGCTCGGCCTCCGCCGCACATTCGTCCACCGAGAGCTGGGAGATGCCCGGCATGCTCTCGACCGCATGGCGCACCCGCGCGCCGGGCACGAGAAACAGCGGGTAGATGAAGTCGTCGCGGCTCAGGCGCGTCTCGCGCGCGAGGCGGCGCCAGGCGTCGGACTGCCGCAGGCGGCGGGGTCTCGAGATGGGGAATCCCATGGGTTATGACCTCAGGCGCAAGTGTCGGTAGGTCGTCACGGCGAGTCCCTCGAGCGTCGCCGGCTGCGCGAGCACCGACTCGAATCCATGCTCGGCGAGCGCGCGCGCGGTCGTCGTGCCGAGCGTGACGGCGGAGCAGCCCGAGAGCAGCCGCTCGAAGTGCGCTCGTCCGAGGGCGCAGTCGAGCTCCTCCACGCACGAGGGACTGGTGAAGGTCACCGCGCCGACGGCGCCGCGATCGACCCACGAGCGGCACGCGCTCACGTCGAGTCCGGCGGCATCCGTGCGATAGGCCTCGACCTGGTGCACCTCCGCTCCGAGCTCGCGCAGTCCCGCGGCGAGCAGGGGCAAAGCCCGCGAGCTCGCCGGAAACAGCACGCGCGCACCGCGCGCCATCACGGGCGCGAGCGCGGCGACGAGCGCCGCAGCGCTCGCTTGCTCCGGCACGATAGCCGGCCGCCACCTTCGCTCGCGAAGCGCCTCGGCGGTGCGGGCTCCGACCGCGGCGACCCGTACGCCTTTTGGCGGCGACGGCAACCGGGCCGTCACGGCACGCACCGCGTGCCGGCTCGCGAAGACGATCCAGTCGAGCGTCGCGGCTTCACTCAGCGCGGCATCGAGCCGTGTGGGATCCGCGGGAGGCCCCACGTGCACGACAGGCCAGGACAGCACCTCCAGCCCGAGTTCCCGCAGGCGCGTGCTGAGCGGTCCATCTCGAGGCTCATCGCGCGTCACGACCACGGCCGCGTGCGCTTCGTCAACGCCGTGCCGCGCAGCGCTCGAGGCGGGAGCGCTCATGGCTGCTCGACCGCGACAGCCGAGCGCTGCCGCTGGATGATCTCAATCGCGCCCCGCGCGAGCAGCTCTCCGCCGACGCGCTCGCCGAGCTCCACGGCGCGCTGGAAGGCCGCCGGCGCCTCGCCGGCGAGGGGGAAGTCACCGCTCGCGGTGATGGAGGAGGAGCCGTCGAGAGCGCACACGCAGGCGTACAGCGACAGCCGGTCCTGCTCGATGCGTCCGAGCGCTCCGAGCGGGACCTGACAGCCTCCCTCGACCCGGCGCAGCAGCGAGCGCTCCGCGAGCGTCGCGACGCGCGTTGCGAAATGGTCGAGAGGCCGCAGCCAGCGGGCCGACTGCGGATCGCCGGCGCGGGTCACGACACCGATGGCGCCTTGCGACACTGCGGGCGTGAACTGCTCGGGCGGCAGATACGCGGTGATGCGGCGCTCGAGCCCGAGCCGCTTGAGTCCGGCCGCCGCGAGAATGATCGCATCGTACCGGCCCTCGGCGAGACGCTCCACGCGGGTCGGTACGTTGCCGCGCAGATCGAGCGCCGCAACGTCGCGGCGCGCCCGGGCCAGGAACGCTCTGCGGCGCAAGCTGCTCGTGCCCACTCCCGCACCCGCGGGCAGGCTCTCCAAGGGCTGGGCCGATCGGGACAGCAGCGCGTCGCGGGGATCTTCCCGCTCGAGCACGGCCGCAAGCGCGAGTCCGGCCTCGAGCGTCGTGGGCAGATCCTTCAGGCTGTGCACGGCGATATCGACCTCGCTCGCGAGCACCGCGCGATCGATCTCCCGCGTGAAGAACGCGCGCCCGTCCGCCTGCCAGAGCGGGATGTCGGCGCGGGCATCGCCCTCGGTGCGGATGCGGACCAGCTCGACGGCCGGCGCGCCCGGCTGCCGCCGGATGAGGTCGGCCACGCGGCTCGCCTGCCACAGGGCGAGCTCGGAGCCTCGCGTGCCGATCCGCAAGGCGGGCACTGCGCTCACGGCTCCTCTCCCGGCACGAACCGGTAACCCACGCCCCACACCGTGAGGAAGGCCTGAGGATTCGCGGGATCGCGCTCGAACCGCTTGCGCAGCCGCAGGATGAAGTTGTCCACGGTCCGGGTGGAGGGGAACACGTCGTAGCCCCAGACCCGCTCGAGCAGATCCTCGCGCGAGACGATCTCGCCCGGCTTCTCGGCGAGGACCTTGAGGATCATGGCCTCCTTCTCGGTGAGCTCCTGCTCCTCGCCGCTCCACGAGCGTCCCCGGAACGTGCGGAAATCCACCTCGTTGCCGCTGAATCGAAGAACGGCGGCAGGCGGCGATGCGGAGCTCGACTTGTACCAGTCCCAGCGCCGCAGGATCGCCCGCACGCGCAGCAGGAACTCCTGTAGGTGGAAGGGCTTCGCGAGATAGTCGTCGCCGCCTGCCTCGAGGCCCCGCACGCGGTCGGCGGGGTCGCCGCGCGCCGTGAGGAACAGCACCGGGGTCAGCGTCCCCCGCGCGCGCAGCGCGCTGCACACCGCGAACCCGTCGCGTCCCGGAAGCATCACATCGAGCACGATCAGATCGCAGCTCTCGTGGTCGAACCACTCGACCGCGAGATTGCCGTCGTGCAGCGTATCGACCGCGAAGCCCTCCGCGCGCAGGTTCTCCGCGAGGCCCGCCGCGAGAAACGGATCATCCTCGACGACGAGGATTCGTGCGCCCGGGTGAGTCACGGAGATTCCTCGCGATCGGCCTCGATGCGCGGTGGCGTCCCTGGCGATGGCCCGTCCGGTCCGACCGTCCCGGCCGGTCCCTCGTCGCTGCGCGGCTCGCCTGCCGCGGGCCAGGTGAGGACGAACTCCGCGCCTCGGCCGAGTCCGTCGCTGTGCGCCGTGACGCCGCCGCCCGCGAGATACATCAGGCGCTTCACGATGTAGAGACCCAGCCCCGTGCCGTAGTAGCCGCTGCCGACGCCGGCACTCAAGCGGGAGAACTTCTCGAACAGCTGGCTCTCGTCCGTGGGCCGGAAGCCGACGCCGCTGTCCCGCACCGACAGCTCGACCGTGGGCCCGGTGCGGCGCGAGCTCACCGCGATCTTGCCGCCGCCGACCGGCGTGACCGCATTCAGGGCGTTCTCGACGAGGTTCCTCACCACCACGTCCACCGCGAGCGGATCGGCGAGCACCTGCAATTCCTCGGGAACCTGCGCCTCGATCCGGATGCGGTCCCTGCGCGCGCGCTCCTGGAAGTGGCCGACGACGCGGCTCACGGCGCTCGCGAGCGACACGGGCTCGCGCTTGAGGTCCACGCGGCCCCTGGAGAGGCGCACGCTATCGAGGATGCGGGAGACCATCGTCTCCATGCGCGTGAGGTCGGTCAGCATGCGATCGATCAGCGTCTGCAGCTGCTCTGGCGTGAGCGCGCGCAGGCTCATGGTCTCGAGCGACAGCTGCAGGCTCGCGAGAGGCGTCTTGAACTGATGCGAGACGAGCGCGAGGAAGTTGTCCTGCTCCTTGAGCACCTGCGCCTCCTTGCTGAGCGCGTTCCAGATCACCGCAATGCAGGCGCAGAGCGCAAGGAGGAAGAACCCGCCCTCCGAGAGGTACTGATTGAGCCGCATGCGCCGCTCCGTCTCGAGCTTGCGGTCCACCTCGGGCGAGACCGCCGGCTCGCCGCCGGTGAGCGTGAGGTCGGGAAGCAGCGCGTGCACGCGTCCGGCCGGAACGCCCGTGGCGAGCAGCGCACGCGCCGCCGCGACCTCCTGGGCATGAAGCTTCTGGGTCTCACGAATCCGGCTCAGCGTGAACTGCCGCTGGTCGAACAGCCACCAGCAGACCGTGAGCGCCGAGATGACGACGAGCAGCAGCGCCGTCAACTGGAAGATCCGGGCCGCCTTCATGATGCGCGCCTCACGATGCGAGCGCCGACGCGAGCGCCGATGCGAGCTCGGCCAGGTGCTCCTCGCGATGC
>JASHYG010000247.1 GCA_030043215.1 Gammaproteobacteria bacterium | reverse complement strand
GACCGTGACGCCATGTCCTACGACATCTTCTCCCAGGCCGGCCAGGTGCTGCGCCATCCCGGCGACGTGGACATGCTGCACGGCCTGAGACCGAAACTCTACCTCGCCGTCGGTGAATCCCAATCGGCGGCGCGGCTCACAACCTATATCAATGCCGTCCATCCCCTGGCGCGGGTCTACGACGGCTTCCTGCTGCTGTCGGCGCTGGGTCAGAGCATTCGCAGCGATCTTCTCTCGCCGGTATTCAAGGTTGATACCGAGTACGACGTGATTGGAGGCGAGGCAGCGGTGCGCCAGCCAGACACCTCCAAATTCCGTACCTGGGAAGTGGCCGGCGCCTCGCACGTCGATCAGCATCTGCGCGCCAGCCGCGAGGCAGTGGAGTTGCGCGACAACGGCGTTTCGTTGGAAGCGAACTTGTCCCCGCTCTGTGCGGTGCCGTCGATCGGCACGCGCGTGCCCACCAACTATGTCGTGGCATCGGCATTGAACAAGCTGACTGTATGGGCCGCGGGCGGCCCGCCCCCTCCAACGGCCCCCCGCCTCACCATGACCCAGATCATGCAGCGGCCCCACCCGTCGGTGATCGCTCGCGATGAGGATGGTCTCGCAGAGGGTGGGATCCGGCTGGCGGCGCTCGTGGTGCCCACGCAGTTCAATGTTGGTATCAGTAAGCCCGCGCATGCGGACAACGGCCCCTCGCGCGAAGCGATCGGAGCCGGCGCCTGTGTCCGCTGGGGTTATTCGACCGACATGACCATTGCACAGCTCAACGCCCACTACTCCAGCCATGCCTCCTATGTCGCCCAGGTGCGCAGGGTGACCGACGACAATGTCAAGAAGGGCTATATCCTTCCTGTCGACGCGGCGGCGACGATCCGCGAGGCGGAAGAGTCCCATGTCGGTGAGCACTAGATCTCTGATTCAGTCTGCTTTGCAGATGCAGAAATCCGCAAGTCAGGGATCACCTGGACACCATCACGCGCGCTGATGAGCGCGCTGAATGAAGCACTCGCTTCCGCGACCCTTACCCGCCGGTCGACGATGACCGCTTCCGGAAAGCGATAATGTGGCCCAGCGGCTTTCCATGAACGTCGAAAAGGATCCGTCAGAGTGGCGCCAATTTTTTCGTGTGCTCAGACTCTCTTTCGGGCCCAATGCCCCCTTGCGGCGGCGCCTTCTTGCGAAAGAAGCAGAGCGCGCACCGACGGGCCTGGCGGCTTGGTCGCTGGCCCATGATTTGTGGAGGGAAGGAGACGTAGCGGAAGCATACCGGCTGGCCGAGAAGGTGTTACAGGCGAAGCCAACCGACTTCGAGATGCTCCTCATCTGTCTCGACTATCACGTCCGCGCTAGGGACTCTACGCAGATCTATACGTTTGCCAAACGGCTGATCGCCACAAAGAGTACTGCGTATCAAATGCTTGGGCTGTATAAGGCGCTGAGCGTATTCCTGTGGCCCCTGGAGTTGCTAGGCTTCGGCCGCAAGCTCAGGAGGCGCGCCGATCATTCCGACAGGTGGGTTTTGTGGGCGAAGAAGTACCTTGCAAGCCGCCCGGCGGAGATACCACGTAGAGAAATAGCGGAAACGCAACCTCAGAAAGAGACGTGGTCGGTCACGTGGATTATCCTTCTGATTCTTCTAATCGCTCTCCTCGTCTATTGGGTCGCGCTGTCTACCCGGAAAAGCTCTCTGGCCTCCTCCAGCTACGCCACGAGAGAGTATCCGGTCGAGCCAGCAGCCCGCAGGAGCGAGCGCCTTTGGGATGAGCAGTTTCGGTAATGAGTGGATTGCTCTGCGATTAGGCCTGCTGGCGCTCCCGCGCGACGACGCCGGCAACGAGCGAAGCCCATGTCCGCCACCGAACGACGAGATCAACAAGAGTGTGAGGCAACTCATGGCCGACTTGGCTGGGCACTCCCATTCATTCGGATCCGAAGGTCCGCATGATCCTGAGCCCGAACTGGCGTGGATTACCGAGAAACTCGTTATCCGGATTTGTTCCGGCTGCCAGCTGACCCGTTACGTAGACCTTATCGGCCAGATTGAGCCCGTAGGCCTGAATTCTCCATTGACCGAGCTCGTAGGTCACGGTCGCGTTCCACAATCCGAAGGAGGGCAGGTAGTCCGTGACCGGCTCTTCGAACAGCGTCGTCCACTGTGACCCCACGTACGAGTAATTGATCCGCGGTGTAAGAGTGCCGGACTGTCCGACCGGGAACGTATACTGCACCCCGGCGTTAAACGTCCATTCCGGAGAGTATGGATTCTGGGCGCCGGAAAGGTTGGCCGTGTAGGGCGCGTAGTTAAAGCAACCGGCCGAGACCACGCCCAGCGCGCATTGCGGCAGACCCTCTTCGGTGACGCCCGGCGGCAACGCTTCCGTGTTGACCAGACTGACAGCGCCGAGGCGCGAATTGACGTACCCCAGCCCCGTATCCACGCTGAGACCGCCGATCCGCCCGTCAAGCTGGGCCTCGCCGCCTTTGATGACCGATTTGCCGGTATTGACCAGCGACTCCTCGCCGGTCGTCGGATTCAGAGCGTCTACCTGCAGGTTCGTGTAATTGTCCCAGAATCCATCGATACTCGTGGTCAGATGATCGTCGAAGTACTGGCCCTTCCAGCCGATCTCGTAGTCCCAAACCACCTCCGGCGCAAAGTTCGTCTGCGGAGTAGTAGCCGTGGCAGCATTGAATCCGCCGGCCTTGAAGCCCTTGGCGACGAAGGCGTAAAGGAAGTTCTCCTCGTCGAGCGTGAAATTCAGGGCTACCTTGCCGGTGGTTGCCGAGTCAGTCTCGATCCCTGCCAGAGGCACGTACTCGGCTGGTACGCCGGGAATGCCGAGGTCGATCGTGACGTGGCTGGTATCGGTCGCTTCGTTCCAGTCGTGGGTGTAGCGCAGCCCGGCCTGAAGCTGCAGGCGGGGGATGATCTCGTAGCTCACCTGCCCGAAGGCGGCGGCCGACTGTAGTACTTGCTCCTCATACGGTTTCACCTCCGCGGGGATCGACTGGCTGGTGTCGTCGAGGACGACTTCGCGGATATCGTGCAGGTAAAACGTACCCGCGATCCACTGGAGCCGCCCGCTGCTCGGGGAAATGAGATCGAATTCCTGCGTGATTGGACGCTCGATGATCGCCTGGGACTCCGAGAGCGCAGGAGGTCCGGGCAGCGTCGAGTCCGTGCCATCCAAATCATAGAGGTTGTGCACGCGCATGAACTGCTCGCCAGTGATCGAGCGCAGATCTATGCCGCTGTCACCGATGTTCCAGTCGAGGCGCAGGCTCGACCTCACACCGAGCTCATCGTTCTGCGTGGACTGGTCGTAGTTGAGCGTGAAGGGGTTCGGACTCGCATAGGGCGCGTACTCCGTGCCGGGTACCGGCCGGTAAGCATATCCGCCGGTGCTCTTGTCGTTGATCTCCACCTTCAGGAGAACCGTCAGGTCTCCGCTCGGCTTGCCGAGCAGACCGATACGGGCATTCTTCTCGTCGAGGGAACCGGGATCCCCGAAAAGCTGTGGACCGGGCGTCAGCTTGGAGGCGGGGCCGACGTCTTGAAAAAAGCTGTCCCGCTCCTCCATGTCCGTGGCCAGGCGGACAGCCCAAGTGTCGTTGATGGGCAGATTGACCGCGCCCTGCCCCCCGAAATCCGAATAGTTGCCGTACTGCAGCTGGGCATAGCCGTGTACGCCATTGAGGTCCGGGTCGCGACTGTTGATGAATATGGCTCCTCCGGTGGAATTCGAGCCCACGAAAGTCCCCTGCGGGCCGCGCAGAACCTGCACACTGCCGACGTCGTACAAGGTGTCTGTCGTAATAATCGGCGGCTGCCAAAGACCATCACGATACTCGGCCACTCCGGGCACGACGGCGGGCGAACCACTGTCGAGACCAATGCCGCGGATGTTGACGTTGGACGTGAGGCCGGAGGGCGTGATCGACAAGGACGGCGAGGCATTCTGCAGGTCCTGAATCGTCACCACGCCTTTCTGAACGAGCTCGCTGCTGTCCAGGACTGTGGCTGAGATCGCAGTCGTCTGGAGATTCTCCGCGCGTCGCTCGGCGGTCACGACCACCTCTTGCAGTTGCTGCTGCCCGGCGGGCGCTCCGCCTTGCGTGCCTGCAGTCGCGCTCTGCGTCGCGCTCTGATTGACGGCACCGGACGCGGTAGCGGCTGTTCCGCCTTGCGTAGCCGCGCTCGTGTTTCCCGCCTCATTCTGATCGGCTGCAGTGGCACGAGTGGGGGTCAGGTCAGCTGCGGCCAGGACGGCGATGGCAAGGATGGCCGCCAAGGCCCGACCGAAACCCGCCTCCGCTCCATGCGCAGCGCGAGAATTCTCAATGCGAGATCGATGAAGTCTCATGATTATCCCCCCTGTGTTCTGCCGCCGCTCGCTCGACCGCCGTGCCAAGCCCGATTGAACCTCATCGTCCCGTGTCAGCCGAACTTGCGGCCTCTATGGCCGAATGACGCACTCGAAGCTCCGCTCATCGGTTGAATTGCCGCCGTGATAGCGCGCGTACTCGGGATAGGGACACAGCGGCCGGGTTACCCCGGGAAACGCCGCGCCATGGGCGATGATGCGCGTCGGCACCTCGCCGTCCTCGGTCCAGCGCACGATTGCGGTCAACGCGTCGAATTGGTCGGTCGCTGGCCCGCCGCCGCAGTGATTCATCCCGGGGACCAGGAACAGTCGCGCCCATTGTTCAGGCTGGCGGTATTCGGACATGACCTCGCGATACCAGCCGATGATGGCATTCGGCGAGAACACCGGGTCGCTCATGCCCTGGTAGATGATCAGCTTGCCGCCGCGGGCGATATAGCTCGAGAAGAAAGTGCCCGTGGCGTCATTCAGCGCCGCGGTCTGCGCCGTAACTTGCTGCGCCCGATCAAAGTCGAAAGTAGACGGAGTCATCGCCGGATCGGGCGGCGTCATGAAGTAGTAGCGCATCGCCTCGACTCCCAGGGTCGCGTCGAGCGCGTTGGGTGTTCCGGTCGGCGATGTGCCGAGCTTCCAGATCCGCCAGCCGGGCGTATCGATGCCCGCATCGAACGGCAGGCTCGTGTACAGAGGACGGCCGGAGGAATCGCGTGGACCGTCGAAGATCGCCTCGAGTGCCCGCACTTTGGACTCACTCAAGCATTGGCGGCCCTCGCCGGCCTTGCACAGCAGCTGCCTGGGATCGAAATGGCACGCCGCAACATCGTTGATCATGCCGTCGCGCAGCCCATCACGAGCGTCGCAGGTCTGCAGCACCGCGCTCGCCACGAGCTTCAGGTCCTCGGCCGTGAGCGCCTCGCTCAGGATCGGGAAGCCGCGGGAATCCTTCGGCGCGATCGCGGACAGATGCTTGACGCTCCACATCTCCGCGGTGGCGGCCTTTGATAGATCGAATCCCGGGTCTCCCGCGATGATGCCGTTGAAGAGGGTGGGGAAGCGCTCCGCCACCACCATCGCCTCCCGGCCACCGTTCGAGCACCCGGCAAAATAGGCATCGCGCGCCGGCCTCCCGTAGTAGCGCGCGACCAGTCTCTGTCCGAGTTCCGCGACCGGCCCTAGCCCTGCGTAGGCGAAATCGAGGCGAGCTTGCTGGTCGGCGGCAAAGGCGGCGCTCGGTCCCTCGTGACCGCCGTCGCTCGAGATGACGGCGAAGCCTCGTGCTAGCGCCACGGCTCCCCTATCCCCTGTGGGAGCCAGGCCAATCGCGGGCGCAACGACGCCGTCGAGACCGCTGCCCCCCTGGAACAGAAATCGTCCATTCCAAGCATCCGGCATGCGCAGCTCGAACCCGAGCCCGTACTTCGTTGCGCCAACGCCGACGCGCGGAGCCAGCACGCCGCGGATCAGGCAGTGCGCGGGGAGGCGTGGCTGCGCACGCATCGGCAGCATGGCGCTCGCCGGGGCCGGCCCTGCATCCAGCCAACGTGCACCAGTGATCACCAAGTCGTCGTTGGCCAGCGCCCGGAGCCGTTGGCACGCAGCCGGCCCGCCTGGGGCGACGGCGGAGTTGGTCGCGCGCGCAGGCGCGGCGTACAGACCCGTCGCTCCAACAATGAAGGCGACGACGGCAAGCTGGAACGTGACTCCGATCCGGCGATGCTGCGGCATTGTCATCCGGCCTGCCCCCGACCCAGGGAAGAAATGGTCATGCAAGGTGGCGTCTTACCCACCGTGATCTCGAGGCGTTCGCGACGAGCCCCGCGAGCTCGATAGTGCCGAATGTTGATATGGTGTTCGACGGTCAGCGGCACGAGCACGAGACCACGACAACGACCGCGTGAGGCAGCCTGAAATGCGAATCGATCCACCGCTTCCCCCAACACGCTGTTACGATTCGGTTGAGACCGCTTCCGGCGCCGCGTAAACAGCGTGAAGACTTCTGCCGCGCGGCCCGCTCGGACCGGGCGATCCGACGCCCCGCAGCACCTAGCCGTATGTCTCCGAATAAATTGTAGCTAGGGATACAATATTTGTAAACCATATTACTATTTTGATCAAAAATGGCATCCGCGCGTGCCAACACAGACGTCATACGTGCGCATCGCACGACTTATCGCTGTCAGCGCTGCGGGAGCGGATCCGCCGATGAATTTACGCAGCTCTCGAACCTTGCTTCACGAGGCGATGGCTGCAGGCTGCGCGCGCGCCAAGCTTGAGCATCGGCATCCGATCGGGAAATAATGGAATCTCCCTCCGGAGGCCCGCCGCCATGCATCTGAGCCCGACACGTCGCCCCACCAGCTCGCCGACCCCCGCCCACGCGGCGGATGGCGAGGTGAGGGAGCCGGCTGGCTCCGAGGCGCGGCGTCGGCAGGAGGAAGGCCTGGTGCTGCTTGAACGCGCTTTCAGTCCTTCCGGCAACCCGGTTGTCGGGTTCTTTGTCTATGTCGCCGAA
>JASHYG010000246.1 GCA_030043215.1 Gammaproteobacteria bacterium | reverse complement strand
GTCTTCCCTCCTACATGGAGGAGTTGCGCTTTGTGCGCTCACTTCTCTCGGACCGCACCGCACTGCCGGCAACGAGCTCAGCCAACCGCAGTCTGCTCGCGAAGACGTTCGATCGGTTGCAGGCCAGGCTCGAAGGGCTGGTCTCTGCCAAGAAAGTTGTCGCCATACATGGCTCGCCGCATCCGTACAACGTGCTCATCGTCCACGGTGAGCCTGTATTCATAGACTTCGAGACGGCTTGCACGGGTCCCGTCGAATGGGATCTCGCGCACCTGGACGAGCAGGCGGAGCCGCTGTTCCGCGATTTGGTCAATCCGGAGCTCCTCTGGCTCTGCAGAAGCATGGCGAGTGTCAAGACCGCGACGCTGTGCTCGGCGGATATCGACCGTGGCGACATGCGCGAGCATGCCGAGTGGCACCTTGCGTACGTCAGAGAACAGATTGCCCCGAAGGTTCGGTAAGGAGCGGGATTCGCGAGCTGCCGGGGGGAACTCGGAGAGCTGAGCTGCGGCCGCGTCGCCAACGAGCGCGCGTTCTGGTGTAATTCGCGGTCCCATGCAAGCCGCGCGCGACATCACGAGCTACCGGAAGCACTGGGCCGAGCGCTTCGGCACGGCTCCGTTCCTGCCCATGTCGCGCGCCGAGATGGATGAGCTCGGCTGGGACCAGTGCGACATCATCATCGTGACGGGCGATGCGTACGTCGATCACCCGAGCTTCGGGATGGCGCTCGTCGGCCGGGTTCTCGAGGCGCAGGGATTCCGGGTGGGCATCATCGCGCAGCCCGATTGGCACAGCGCCGAGGCCTTCACGGCGCTCGGCCCGCCCGGCCTGTTCTTCGGCGTCACCGCCGGAAACATGGACTCGCTCGTCAACCGCTATACGTCCGACCGACGCGTGCGCAGCGACGATGCCTACACACCGGGTGGGGTCGGCGGAAAGAGGCCCGATCGCTCGGTCATCGTGTACTCGCAGCGCGTGCGCGAGGCCTACCCGAACGTGCCGATCGTGATCGGCGGCATCGAGGCCTCGCTCCGGCGCATCGCGCACTTCGACTACTGGTCGGAGAAGGTGCGCCGGTCGATCCTGCTCGATGCGAAGGCGGATCTGCTGGTCTATGGGAATGCGGAGCGGCAGATCTGCGAGCTCGCCCACCGGCTCGCGGCCGGCGAGCGCATCCGCGAGATCACCGACCTCCGCGGCACGGCGTTCGCGCGCAAGCGCACCCCCGGGGATTGGATTGAAATCGACTCGGCGCATCTCGATACGCCGGGCCCGCTCAATCCACCCGTGGATCCGTATGCCATGGAGCCGGAGCGCCCGCGATCGCAGCCGGAGAACCCGGCCCCGGCCCCGGCGCCGGAGGGTCGCACGGCGGCGCCGGCGCCGGCGCCGGCGAAGGAGACCGTCGTCCGCTTCGTGCGCCGCGTGAAGAATGCCGACCGCGAGCGCAGCGTCATCCGCATGCCGTCGTTCGAGCAGGTCTCCGCGGACCCCGTGCTCTACGCGCACGCCTCGCGCATCCTGCATCTCGAGTCCAATCCGGGGAACGCACGCGCGCTCGTTCAGCGGCACGGCACGGTGGACGTGTGGCTCAATCCGCCGCCGATCCCGCTCACCTCTCGGGAGATGGACTGGATCTACGAGAGACCCTACAGCCGGCGCCCGCATCCTCTCTACGGCGATGCGGGCATTCCCGCATACAAGATGATTCGCTTCTCCGTGGCGATCCAGCGGGGCTGCTTCGGCGGCTGCACGTTCTGCTCGATCACCGAGCACGAGGGCCGCATCATTCAAAGCCGCTCGGAGGACTCGGTCATTCGCGAGATCGAGACCGTCCGCGACACCGTGCCCGGCTTCACGGGCGTGATCTCCGATCTCGGCGGACCGACGGCGAACATGTATCGCCTCGCCTGCAAGAGCCGGGAGATCGAGAGCGCCTGCCGGCGGCCCTCGTGCGTCTTTCCGGGCATCTGTCCCAATCTCAATACGGACCATGCGCCGCTCGTCAGCCTGTACCGGCGTGCGCGCGCCGTTCCCGGCGTCAAGAAAGTGCTGATCGCCTCCGGCGTTCGCTACGACCTCGCCGCCGAGTCACCGGAGTACGTGAAGGAGCTTGCGCAACACCATGTCGGGGGCTACCTGAAGATCGCGCCGGAGGCGATCTCCGAAGGCCCGCTGTCGAAGATGATGAAGCCCGGTCTCGGGGCGTACCGCCGCTTCAAGGAGCTCTTCGACCGCTACTCGCGGGAGGCCGGCAAGGAGCAGTACCTCATTCCCTACTTCATCGCGGCGCACCCCGGCACGACGGATGAGGACATGCTGGAGCTCGCCCTGTGGCTCAAGAAGAACGGCTATCGCGCGGATCAGGTCCAGGCTTTCCTGCCGTCACCGATGGCGACCGCCACGGCGATGTATCACAGCGGCCGCAATCCTCTGAAGCGCATCGCTCGCACGAGCGAGAGCGTGCACATCCCGAAGGGACTCAAGGTCCGCCGGCTCCACAAGGCCTTCCTGCGCTACCACGACCCCCATAACTGGCCGCAGCTGCGCGAGGCGCTGCGCCGCATGGGGCGCGCGGATCTCATCGGCAATGCCGCGCATCAGCTGGTGCCCGCGTGGCAGCCCGCCGAGACCGGTCATGCCCCCGAGGGGCGCCGCCGCGCCGCCGGCTCGCCGCTTGCCGATCCCGCTGGCGACTCCCAGCCGCGTGCTTCTCGCCCGTTCCGCACGCAGCACACGGGTTTGCCCCGCACACCGCGCCGCCGGCCACGCGGCGGCGAGTGATCGAGCTCGGCCAGGGACGCATCTCAGCGGCGGCGTGGGGCCGGCGCCGCGCGCTATCATGGGACGATTGAGCTTAGGGGGCACGCCGTGCGCAGCCGGTGGATTCGGATTGCCGTATTCGGCCTCGTGGCGCT
>JASHYG010000245.1 GCA_030043215.1 Gammaproteobacteria bacterium | reverse complement strand
AGCTGGGTCACGTTGGCGGCGGTGATGCCCGTGAACTCGAGATTGGCGCTGGTGCTTTGCACGTCACCGCCAAACATGAGCCAGTCCTGCGCGGCCAGGGTTTGGGCGGCGGCAACGCCGGCGAGGCTCGTCGCAAGCAGTAGGGGAATCAGAGCCCGGCATCTCATGAGAAAACCATCTCAGATCCTCTGGAGCAGCCCTCCGGTGATCGCACTCGCCGTCGCATGCGGCGTGCCTGGGATCAGAATTCGACGAGCTTGAATCGAGTCCCTTCCTTGCCCTCGAGCTGGATCGAGCAGTCGCCGGGGTCTCCGCTGACCTGATACTGCAAATTAGGATCGAATGTGAAGGATAGGTAGCGCCTCTGACACCGGAGCTTCACGTCCGAGATGTGCCCGTCGGCGGCCACCTCGATCCGAAACTGTGGCTTGAACAGCTGCAAGAACCAGCTTCCGTTGCCGATCTGTCCCGAGACTGCGACTTCCCGGTGATCCAGGCGGAGCTTGTCGAGCTCCTGCATGATCGGCGTCACTTTCGCAACCGTACCCGCATCAACGCCGAGTTTCTGCAGGCGCTTCCACGTCGCGATCGCCTCACTGTATTCTTGCGTCTTGAGCTCGAGCTGCAAGCAAGCGCGCAGGGCCACCGCCCAGACGTCCTTCGGTAGAACGTTGTCGCCGTCCGGCCACACGAGAGTTCGTCGCAACGCCTTGAGCTGCTCGGCCTCGTCACCCCACACTTGCGCGTACTGGAACATCGCGAGTCCGAAGTAAGCGTCCTCGGTCGCATTGTCGATTTTCAGCTTCTGCATCATGGCATCCGCGGCCGATCGGTCCTTCGCTTGAATGGCCGCCGTCAACGACTTGATGGCTCGAATGAAATCACTACTCCCACTCGCCGGGTCGCCCGGGGGATAGGACCAGTAGGAGTATTCGAACGACGACTCGATGGGTTTGCCGTTCAATGAGCCCGGGGTGAAACTCGCTTTCTGGAATCCCTGCACCACCGCGGCATTGAGTGCCGAATCGCCGCTCGAGTCCGTGATGGCGATCTCGAACGGCTTGCCGAGCGGATCGACCATCATGCTGACAGTCACCCAGCCCCCTGCGTTGGCTGGTGGATTCCCGCTGCGGTCGTTGCGAGACAAGCCATCGCCGTTGTCGCCAGCGTCGATGGGGATTCTCCCCGGCTTGAGCTGAGGCGCCTGGAATGCCTCAACGGGGATCTTCCCGCCCATCGATGCTTCCGGCGGATGCACTGTCGGGGTCTGCGCCGACGACGGGCCGAAGATCAAGGTGGCGAGGATACTGGCCGACAGCGCGGCGACTATGCGAAATATGCGACTTGAGTTGATCATGTTGTTGGGCTCTTCTGTATGTCGAGGCCCCGCTCGAATCTAGCGGCGCGCCTAAGATCAGAATTCGACGAACTTGAAGCGAGTCCCCTCCTTTCCTTCGAGCTGGACCGTGCACTCGCCGGCGTTTCCACTCACCTGGTACTGCAATTTAGGATCGAACGCGAAGGACAGGTAGCGCGACTGACATCGAAGCCTCACGTCCGAAATATGCCCGTCGGCCACCTCAATCCGAAACTGTGGCTTGAACAGCTGCAAGAACCAGCCTCCATTGTCGAGTTGTCCGGAGACCGCGACTTCGCTGTGGTCGAGCCGGAGCTGGTTGACCTCCTGCATGATCGGCAGCACTTGCCTCACTGTGTCCGCATCGACGCCGACGCTCTGCAGCCGCTTCCAAGTGGCGATCGCCTCGGCGTATTCGTGCGTCTCGAGTTCGAGCTTCAAGCACGCGCGCATGGCCACAGCGGAGACCGCTTGCGGAAGAGGACTGAACTTGCTGCCCTGCCACTTTAGGCTTCGTCGCAACGCCGCGAGCTGCTGGGCCTCGTCGCCCCATACCTGCGCGTACTGATACATCGCGAGCTCGAAGTAAGCATACTCGGTCGCATTCTCGATTTTTACCTTCTTCATCAAAGCGTCTGCGGCCGGTCGGTCCTTCGCCTCAATGGCCGCCCTCAACGAGTTGACGGTGCCGACGAATACGAGACTTACATTCGGCGCGACACCGTCCGTCACGGTCCGGTAGCTGAATTCGTACGACGACTCCACCGGCTTGCCGTTCAACGAGCCCGGGACGAAACTCGCTCCCTGCGCGGCGTCCACCACCGCCTCGTTGAGTACCTTATCGCCGCTCGAATCAATGACGGCGACCTCGAACGGCTTGCCGCGCGGATCGACCATCAAGCTGAGAGTCACCCAACTCTGAGTGGGGGCTGGGAACTCCCTGAGGAACTCGTGGACGTTGAGCGTCCGCCACTTGAGCTCCGGCGCCTTGTACACTTCAGTGGCGATATTCGCGCCTGGCGGCCCCTCCGGGACGCGCGGTGGGACCTGTGCCCCCGCCGAAGCGCAGAGCCCAGCGGCGATTGCACCGACCGTCAGCGCCGCGATTCCGGGACCCTTGGGACGTGGATCGATCATGCTACTGGGCTCTTCTGTTTGTAACAGATGAAGTTGAATTTATTGCCGTCCAAGTCCCGGCAGTAGCCTACATACAGATGCTCGCCGCGAGGCCCTGGATCACCCTCACTGGTTCCACCGAGCTTCAGAGCCTTGGCATGCAGCGCATCCACCAATTCGGGAGTTGCGACATCGAAGGCCACCATGGAACCATTGCCGATGGTTGAGGGTCGCTGATCGAATGGTTTGGTCACGATGAACATTGACGTCCCTATCCCCCATCCCCAGCCGACATTCCTCTCTCCAGCATAGACTCGAGTTGCACCCATATTGGTCATAAGCGCATCGTAGAAGGCAACCGCTTCGTCGAATCTGTTCGTCCCGACCATCACATAGTTGATCATATCGCCTCCCCCGCCCGCTTATGCCCACTTATTGCCGACGCGCCGGTGAAAGCCATGCGTCGGCGGACTCTTCCCATTGATCGTCGGTGAGTTGCCTGATATGAGTACCGTCGGCGCGCATCACGAAGATCTCGCCGTAGCTCTGACCCCCGCGCCACGGAAGCATGGCCTCATCCTTCCAGCCCATGCGGGACGAGGTGAACAGCAGCGACTCACCATCCGGGGACCACACCGCGTGCGCATCATTGCCACGATCATGCGTCAATTGGCGCAGTTCAGTGCCGTCCGGATGGACCGTATAGATCTCGAAGTCCCCGGTACGAAAGCCGGTGAAGACGATGCGGTCACCCCGCGGCGACCACGCGGGAAAGTTATCGTGCTCGGTCGTGAGTTTCGTGATCGTCCCATCCTGCAGGGACAGTATGCGAAGCCCTTGTTCGCTTCCCAGCACGCGGTAGACGAGTCGCTTGCCGTCAGGCGAGAAGCTTGCGTAGCCACTGTTATCCGCTCCGTGGGTCAGGATCCGCAAATCGGACCCGTCGGAGCGAATCACGGCGATCTGCGCGGAGGTGTTCGGATTGCGAAGACCGAAGCGTCCCATGGTGAAGGCGATTTCGTGGCCATCCGGGGACCATGACGGGGAGACGATGCCCACGTTGCGATCCTTCGCATCGAAAAGTGTCCGGTGTCCCGAGCCGTCCGCATTCATGAGCATCAACGCCTTGGCGCCGACGAAGCTTCCGGCATACAGGACCTGATGCCCGTCCGGAGAATAGGACAGCGAATAATTGGATCGATACAGATCGAACTCCGGATCTCTCGATGCGACTTGCAGTATGGGACTCGGTTCAGCCTCCCCATCCGGCACGGTCTTGGCGTAGACGACGAGATCGCCATTCGGCGACCACGAGGGATTCGAAATATCTCCCGGAGGCCCCCTCCAGCCTGTGGTGTCCGCGAGCGCGTTCTTGTCCTTGAGATCGATCAAATAGGCGATCTTGGTTGCATCGATGTATTGGGGCGACCACTTCATCGCGGTACTCGTCGTATGAACTTGCGTCTGCCCGCTGTCGATGTCGATCGAAACGATCTGAGCTGTACCGGCAACCTTCAATTGATGCTGGGATAGCGTCCTGTCGTCGAAGTAATAAACGATATGTCGTCCGTCGGGAGACCATTTGGGGCTACCAGCAAACCGATCGACCGGCGTGAGCCGCCGTAGTCCGCGGCCATCGGGATGAACGATATAGAGCGCGGTGGACTGCACCAGCTCCCAGCCGCAGCACCCGGACCCTGCCGGTGGCGACCGATCCGGCCCGATTCGACCATGCGGACTGCCGCGATCCGAGGTAAACGCGACCCATTTGCCGTCGGGCGACCAGCTCGGCCTGAAATTGCCGCTAGTGCTCTTCGTGAGATTGAAATATCGGTGGCGCGCAAGATCCAGCAGCCAGACGTTTGCCTTGCCGCCGCTGCGCGTGGAGACGAAAGCCAGTCTGCGCCCATCGGGTGACAGCGCGCCTTGATCGTCGAAACCGGGACCGTAGGTCAGCCGCTCGAGTCCGGAGCCGTCCGGACGCACCCTATAAATGGTCGGCGACTCACCCCGATCGGCGGTAAAGATGATCCATCTTCCATCCGTCGAGAATGACGGGTCGTAGGCCGTGAGAGTCGCGGGAGTCAAGGGGCGCTCGTTTCGTCCGCTGGCATCCGCTATGAAGAGGCCGAACCTGGGATCGGAATCGCCGAGAAATACGATGCGGTCCCGTTGCGAGGCCGCAGAAAACGCGAATGCGCTGACGAGCCACCCCGAAAGCACCAAGGCAACACGTGATGCTGACATTGAGTTTCTCTCCCCGCGGCGCGGCCAGCACCGCGTCGCGGGGATTGAGCCGTGCCAACTAACCCAGATAAGTCTTGCGCTTCTCGAAGCGGTGCTCGATTTCACGCGGGTAGATTCCCGTATGTCGCGTGACGGACTCGATCTGCAGGCGCTCCGGGGGGAATGCCTCGTCAGGGACGGAGGTGAGGATCGAATTGAAACGCTCCTCCATGCCGTCTTTGAACTCCGGGTGCGTGAGGATGAACAGGTCGTTATTGCGAATCCCGTTCACCACGCGCTCGCCGGCTTCGAGGGGGCTCATGACCGCCGCAGCGAAGTTGAAGCGTGGGCGCCCGCCGCCCGCCGGGGGACGCGGCCGAGGCCGTGATTGCGCCAGCTCCTTGAGGTAGGGATTCTCCTCGCCGGTACCCATGTAGTTGTCCGTGGCGACAGCACCGGGACAGAACACCGAGGTGCCGATGTTGGTGCCCTCGAGCTCGATGCGCAGCGACTCCATGATACCCACGACGGCAAATTTGGTCGTCGTGTAGACGCCGGCCGTAACGGCGGGCAGCAGTCCGCTCATCGATGAGGTCGCGACGAACTGACCGCCTTCGTTGTGCTCCTTCATGTGAGGCATGACCACCGCGACGCTGTGGTAGATCGCCCCTACGTCGACGTCCCACGAATTCTGCCATTCTTCGGGCGACGCCTCGCTCGCCTTGTGCAGCGTCTTGATGCCTGCGTTGTTCACAACCGCGTGCAGCTTGCCGAACTTGCCTTTGACGGCGTCGAGCATCCGTACCCAGCCGTCACGTCCCACCACGTCATGCTGGACGGGGAACACGGGCGCGCCCTTCTTGAACAGAGGCAATGCGGCAGCGAGACGCTTCTCGTTGCGATAACCGATGACGACGTTCATGCCGGCGTTCGAGCAGGCTCGGGCAATCCCGAGACCGATGCCATCCGAGGAGGCCGTGATGTAAATGGTCTTGCCCGCCACGTCTTTGAGCGGCGGCGGCTGCGAGACCTTCGGCTCCGGGGGCAGCGGCGGCCGGCCACCCGCGGGAGGAGGAGGCCCACCGGCCTGCTGCGCCGATGCGGGTGCACTCATGCCGAGTCCCGCAACGAGCGTCACCGCTCCTGCCCCTGCGGCGAGCGTTCCCAGGAATCTACGTCGATCGAGCGCAGCCTGATCGATCTCCAGCGGCTCCGCGGACGGTTGCTTCGTGGCCATAACCCCTCGCCTCGTTGTTGACGTGAGTGAGCACTCCGCATCGCGCCCCCCGCGGAGTGGTGTAGGACCCATGACTTCTCGTTCAGTCGGCCTCGTGCTCGGCTGGCCATGACGGACCGCCGAGCGGGTTGATTGTCGGTGAGAACCTGCAAGTCTTCAAGCTGCCTCTACGGCCGTCAACCGGTCGCCTCGGATCGCGAGCCCAGACGTGAGAGTTGGCGCACCGGCATCCGAACACCTGGTATATTTCTCCCGAATAGTGTTGTCCGGCACCGGTAATATTCTTGCACGTGAGTCGGCGAACGGCTGCGCGATGATTCATCAGTACCGCCCGATTGTGTCTATGTGCGCGGCCGTGACGAGCCTGTCTCTGAGCGTTCTGCTCGGAGTGTGCGTCATGGTGGGGCCTGGAACCGCCTCGGCGAGCCAGGCGCAATCGAATACTGCTCAGGGCAGCCGGGATCAGGTCTATGCCCTATCCATGACCGATCGCGAGGGACGAGTGGCGCGCATCTTCGTTCGGGTCTGCCGCCCGCATGCGGACATCCCCGCACGCCTGGTTGTCATCAACCACGGCTCTCCAGCCAATTCCGCGGACCGACCGCGGATGCAGCTCAGGCGCTGTGACGAGGAAGCGGCTCAATGGTTCCTGGCACGGGGGTACGTCGTGGCGTTTCCTCTTCGGCGCGGGTATGGGGCCAGCGGGGGAGATTGGGCCGAAAACTATGGCCGATGCGATCAAGCCGACTACTTCCACGCGGGTTTGGAGACGGCGCTCGACATTAACGCTGCGGTCGACGCGGTGACGAGCTTGCCATTCGTCCGTCCCGAGGGGGTGGTGGTCGTCGGGCAGTCCGCTGGCGGGTGGGGGACAATCGCCTACGACAGCGTGGCGCATCCGAAGGTGATCGCCTTCATCGTCATGGCTGGCGGGCGGGGGGGCCACTGGCACGAGGAGCCAAATCGAAACTGCCATCCGGAGCTGCTGGCGCAGTCGGCAGGCCGCTACGGCGCGACGGCCACGACCCCGATGCTCTGGGTGTACGCCGCTAACGATACCTTCTTCGGACCTGCAATTGCGCGCGCGCTCTACCAGTCCTTCACTCGCAGCGGCGGTCGGGCAGCACTGGAGCAGCCGAGCCGCTTCGACGACGACGGGCACACCCTGTTTTTTGGACGAGGCGGATCGGCGATCTGGGGGCCCATCGTCGAGAGATACCTGGCTCAGCAACTGGCCTCGACACCGTGAGCCCGAGGCTACCGGTGCCTGGCCGATAGACTCATGCGCCCTTGAGCTGTGTCATGCAGGGCCGCTTCTTCGCAGACATCCTCAGAAACCGGAATAATCGCGCGATCCTCGATCGCTGGAGCACGTTGGCGCTCCCCGATGGATGGTTGGTCGCTGGATGCCTGTTCCAGACCGTGTGGAATCTGCAGGCCGGGCGCGCACCGGAGGCAGACATTAAAGATTACGACCTGTTCTACTTCGACTCGCGCGACACGAGCGAGGAGAGTGAATCTGCCGTTCAGGCGCACATCGATGAGCTGCTGGTCGACCTCGATGTCACGATCGAAGCATCGAACCAGGCCCGAGTGCATTTCTGGTACGAGTCGTACTTCGGTCAACCCTATGCGGAGCTTCGCAGTGCCTGCGAGGGCATAGACCGCTTCCTCGTCTCGGCCACCTGTGTCGGTGTCCGACCCGGTGAACTGTACGCACCGTATGGCCTTGCACTGCTATATGACGGTGTACTGTCGATGAACCCGCTATTGCCTCACCGCGCGCTGTTTGATCGAAAGGCGAGGTCATATCTTGCGCGCTGGCCATGGCTGCGGATCGAGCCGCGTGCCGCCGCTCAATCAGGAATCGAATGAGCTGAGTCGGGCACTCCGCGCCGCCACGCCTCTGGTTCGTATCAAATGCCTGCCTTGTGTCGACGGCACTCGTTGACAGAAACGACTGCAAACGATAATTTAACCTTATGGTGAAATACGAAACCCAGCTGGACACGATCTTTACGGCCCTGGCCCACCCGGCCCGGCGGGCCATGCTGGCGCGGCTGGGCAAGGGTGAGGCCACAGTGGGCGAACTGGCTGAGCCCCTGGACATGTCCCTGCCCGCCGTCACCAAGCACTTAAAGATGCTGGAGAGGGCCAAGCTCATCAGTCGGAGCAAGAACGCCCAGTGGCGGCCTTGCCGGCTGGAAGAGGCTCCCCTGAATGAAGCGTCAGACTGGATCGAGGAGCAGCGAAAGCTCTGGGAGTCCCGCCTCGACCGCCTGGAGAGTTACCTGCACGGCATGGAAAAACGAGAAAGGAAGATACGATGACCAGGAGCGAAGCCGAGCGCGAGCTCATACTGCAGCGCGAAGTCCCCTTTGCCCGCGAACTGGTGTGGAGAGCCATGACCGAGCCCGAACATCAAAACAGGTGGTGGGGCCCGGACGGCTTCCGGAACGAGCGTGTGACCATGGACTTCCGGGTCGGCGGCGCCTGGACGTTCGACATGGTCGGACCTGACGGCACCCGCTACCCCAACCACTCGGTGTTCAAGGAAATCACGCCCCCGTCGAGACTGGTTTTCGACCATGGCGACGGCAAACGGGTGTGGTTCGAAGCCACGGTCACCTTGCAAGCAACGGGCAGCGGTACCCTGATCACTCTGCGTCAACTGTACCCCAGCAGGGAATCGCGCGACGAGGTCGTCAACAAGTATGGCGCCATCGAGGGTGGCAAGCAGCACCTGGCGAAACTCGAGGCCTATCTCAAGGCGCACGCGGCCCTGAGCAGCGGGAGTCAAGAATGACGAGCGAGTTGCAAGCGTACTATGCAGCCCGCGCGAACGAATACGACAGGGTCTATGCGAAGCCGGAACGCCAAACCGATCTCCGCGAAATGGAGCGCTGGCTACCGCCGCTACTCTCCGGACGCAGAGTACTGGAAATCGCCTGCGGCACCGGTTACTGGACGCAGTTCATCGAGCCCGTTGCGAAGCGTGTAGTCGCCATTGACATCGCCGCAGAAACGCTCCGGATCGCGCGCAAGCGCGTCCCAGATAAACGTGTAAGATTTCTCATCGGCGACGCTTACTGCATTCCGCCCGATCTCGGCTCCTTCAACGCCGCATTCGCCGGCTTCTGGTTCTCCCACATACCAAGATCCCGGCAGCGCGAGTTCCTCCTGCACCTGAACGAGCGCCTGGACCCGGGGGCGCGCGTAGTGCTCCTCGACAACCTCTACATCGAAGGCAGCAGCACTCCCATATCCGAGCGCGACTCCGACTCGAACACCTACCAGCTCCGCCTACTCGCCGATGGATCAGTGCACCGCGTGCTCAAGAACTTCCCGACGGAGCAGGAACTCCGGTCCTTGGTGACGGAGAGTGGAGATGATCCGCAGTTCACGACATGGCAGCACTACTGGGGATTCCACTATGCGACTCCGCGCTGACCTCGCTCCAAATTCAGTCAGAGCAGCGACGTCATTGCGCTCCCGACTCGCCGACGCGTATCCGTTCGCGAAGGCGTAGTCGAACGGTGGGCCAATCCAAGTCGACGATGGAGAACAGAACGCTGTCGCGGACGTGCCCGGTCCACGTCACACGGTCCCGGCGCAGTATTCCTTCTCTCACGGCGCCGAGCTTTGCGATCGCCGCCTGGCTCCTGACGTTTCGCAAATCCGTCAGAAGCTCAACCCGGCGGACCCCGGAGGCAAAGGCATAGTCGAGCATCAGCAATTTGGACTCAGAATTCACATAGCTCGACCGAACCTCCGGACACAGGAAAGTGCCGCCGATCTCTACGGTCTGGCGATCAGGCTTGATGTTCAGAAAGCTCGTCGTTCCCACGATGCTTCGATCGCATTTGCGGCGTATCGCGTACGGGATCCAGCTTCCATTGGCCATCGCCACAGTGAGGTGGCTCCACCACGAGGCAAAGTGATCGCCCTGCCCGCTCAGCGCGAAGAGGTTCCAAGCGTCAGCGTCGCAATCGAGTGCGCGCTGAAGGCCGGTCCTCAGATCCTCGGAATACGGCTCCAGGTCTATGAATCGCCCATGGAGAGGTTCAATTTTCCCGGCGAACGTGAACTCCGTCATCGGCTGGTCGATGGCCAACGGCTACCCGGCCGTCGTCGGACCGCGGGCGGTGTCGGCGGTGACCAGCCGCCAGCTATAGCTTTCCACAATTCTTATAAAGGATGTACGCGGCGATTCGCGCATCGGATGCGGGCTTGACGTAGTTCTTCGGCGGAAACGCGCCGACGGCGCTACTGATCCTGTTGACGAACGCGCTCATGTCTTTCCACTTCCTGAAAAACGCTTCGCTCAGGAGTGGAGGAGTCATTCCGCCATTATCGTCGAGCGTCTTGATGTAGTTGGCATCCAGAATGCGGATATCGGGTGTCTCGTTCCTGGAGTTGCCGGGCACTCTTCCCTTGAGATTGTACAGATGACAGAGCCCGCAACTGGAATCGTAGTCGCGCTTGCCTTGCTGAGCTTGAGCGGTAGTGAAGGAATTCGCCTTACAGAGATCGTTCGCGTAGGCGGGAGCGATGATAATCGATAGTGCCAGCGCTCGAATTAGGTGACGCATATCCGCTCCTGATACGTTGCTAGGCCACTTCCGCCAATCGCCTCCATCGTCAAAGTTGGAACTTATCACCCTTTCCGATCCACAAGGCAATAGCCATGTGGCGCAGATCTGTTTTTCCCCCGCGCGCGGGGGTCGTTCACTCGATGCGAAGGTGGTGGGCTCGTGCAGTGTGCAGGCGCAGGTTTCCAGGGGCTCCCCGGGGCACCAGGCTGGATCGGTCAGCCAAAAATCGGCCTCCGGCCGGTGCGTGGCGCCTCCTTGCGCCAGACGTCTCCCTTCTCGAACACAACTATGCTGTCGTAGAAGCTGATGCCGAAGGTCTGTCGGGTGATGAAGTCCGGCGCGATCTGGCCGCGGCTGTGGTCGGCATTCAACCGGTCGACGAAGCTCTTCGACAAGTTGACGAACGTATTCGGATTCTCCATGCCGCCGCCGAATTCCGGCCAGTACGACGTGTGCAGATCCTCGACCATGTACACGGCATTCTTCGGCATCAGGGGGTAGAGAAATTGAAAGCTTCTGGCAGTCTGCTCCATGCGGTGACTTCCATCATCGAGAACCACGTCGGGAACGCCGAACTCATCGATCACGCTTTGCAGAAACCGCTCGTCCGCCTGATCGCCAATTCGCACGAAGATACCCGCGGCCTCGTGCGCCTTGCACTTCTCCTCGATGTCGACGCCGACGATCTTGGCCAGCGGTCCGAAAAACCGCTGCCACATCGGCAGGGACCCGCCTTTTGCCACTCCGATCTCGAGAAACGTGAGCGACTTGTTGCAATACCAGGAAAAGTGCCGCTCATAAATCGGGAAGTAGTGGACCCACTTGTGGATCACTTTCCCGTCGTTAGTGAGGAAATCCTGCCACAGACCCATGTCTCACCTCAGGTTCACCAGGCCGGAGCAGCGCGGACTATACACGCCTACGCGCACCTGGCCCTGCACCGCGGCGGCGAACATCGTCTCCTCGGAGCGAGAGGCGGCCCCGGAGCAAGGATGGGTGTCACGAATACTAAGTCGTGCGGCCGGACATCAAGAGACCCCTCGAGGGCTTGCCACGGTACAGCCACCGGGTGCTCCGCTCTCTGCGTAGACGAATCAGATTTACATGACGTTACATTCCGACGCAAGCGGGCGGGCTCACCCGATGATAAACTTTCGGCTTTCAGGATCGTGGCATCATCCTGCGAGAAAACGGGGTCAAGGTGAGAGAATTAAGCGAGATCCTCAATCGAGGCGAGGTCATTCTCATTTCTTGCTGCAATCTGGGGAGCTTCGGATCTCGCTACAGTCTCGCAGCGCTCACGACCGAAGGTATCAGTTGGGTCAACCTGGACGATGCAATCGACGCATCCACCGATATCGGTGTAACCGGCATCGCCGCGACGGAGAGCGACTGCTTTCTCGCCGTACAGGGGAAGCAACCAAGAATCTTGAGCTTGGGATCGGACTTGCGGCTGAACGGCCAGTTCGTATGCAAACGGGCGCAGGATATCCATTCGCTCGCCGAGCGAGACGGCACTCTCTACATAGTCTCCACCGCCCGGAATCAAGTCGTGTCGATAAGCTGCAAGGGGGGCGCGCTCTTCGGAGGAGAGAAAGGACAAGAGAAAATCGCATTTACCGGCTCGATCACGAAAGAAGACGCGACTCATCTCAACTCCATTTGCTTCGTCGACCGGGGAGCAATGCTCGTCTCGATGTTCGGCATCAAATGGAGAGCGGACACTCGCTTCGGTGCCATTCTCGACGTGAGCAACGGCACGACGGTGCATCAGAACATCGGTGAACCCCATAGTCTCACTTATCTGCCGAACGGCGTCGTTACGTTCTGCGAGTCTCGTACGAGTTCATTCTGCCTCCAGGAGCCGGGAAGCGATTCGCTCCGAAAAGTCCGCCTTTCGGGCTACACCCGCGGCTGCACGTTCACGGGCCGGCATTTCGTGGTGGGCTCGAGCTGTCGTCGGTACAAGTCCAGGTCGTCCGCTTCTTTCAATGAGATGCCGGCATGCCGTGACCCACACGGCAATTCTTGGCAGCGGTCTTCACTGCATTTCCTCAATCCGGATCTATCCGTCGCCCTGCACCTGGATTTCACTCCCTATGCCCCGGAAATCTACGACATCGCTTTCTTGGGGACCCGCTTCACGCCCTCGGAGCTCTTTCGGGACGCCGCGGCGCGCCGCATAGATGCGATGCACGACGAGATTCGCGGAACCGGCAAGTACTACCTCGGGCTCGCCCCGCGCAGACGCGCCTCCAAGTAGAGAAAGCGCAGCGCGGCCGTTTCTTCTGAGGTCCGCGCGCTCCGCGGGCTCATTCCGTCCGAGCCCGCCGCGCATCCCCGCTCCGAAGCCGCGCTGTGCACCACTCGTGACCGTGCGGGTGCCCCACAGGAGTACCCCCACGTACCCGGCGGGATCCAGGATGACGGGGACGCCCGGCCTAGCACACCGGCGCCGGATTAGCAATGAAGGCCATCGAGCCCGCCCGGGAGGGGTCCCGCGCCGCCGGAATCGCTAAAGAACGAGCCCAGGCTGCCGCTCTACGGGGGTTACGGCGGGGAGGTAGGACGAGGCGACGTGCATGTGGGTCCAGGTTCTGGTGCTGAGCGCCCTTGCGGCGGTCATCGCTGCTGTCGGCGGCTGGAATCTCGGATCACGACACGGCAGACGCGCCCGATCGCGAGCGGACGAATTGGGCACCTCCTCGCTCGTCATCGAGACCGAGCGGCGGATGCTCGAGCTGATCGCCAAAGGCGCGGCGCTCGGCGAAGTGCTCGATGCGCTGACCGCGGCGATCGAGCGCATCTCGCCGGAGTCGCTTTGCACGATCATGCTCCTCGATGAAGAGCAGCGGCGCCGGCTGCTCGTCGCGTCGGGTCCGAGTCTTCCCCAAGCTTATCTTCAGGCCTGCAATGGACTCGAGATCGGCCCGGAGGTGGGCGCCTGCGGTACCGCGGCGTTCCGCAATGAGACCGTTGTCATCGAAGACATCGCGACGGACCCGCGCTTCGCCGCCGCCCGGAACTTCGTGCTGAGTCATGGACTGCGCTCGTGCTGGAGCCAGCCGATCCGGGATTCCAAAGGCACCGTGCTCGGGACTTTCGCGACCTACAGGCGAGTCGTCTCCAGTCCCCGGCCCGAGGAGCTGCGGCTGGCCCGTGTAGCGGGCCAGCTCGCGGGCAACGCCATCGAGCGGATCCGCGCGCAGATGCAGCTGGCTGATGCCTCCAGGCGTCTCAATCTCGCCGAGACCGTCGCACGCTTCGGCATCTGGGAAGCCGACTTCCAGAGGAACATCATCAGCCTGTCGGAGGGACTCGCGGTCTTGCTGGAGCGGCCGCCTTCGAAGTTCCAGCTCACGCGCGCGGAGCTCGAGGCGATGGTGCATCCCGAGGACCGGCACGTCCTTTGGTCGAGCGCCGGTCGGCTCGATCCGCAGAAGGGGCCCGCTCAGGAGGAGTTTCGCCTCGTGCTGCCGAGCGGCGGTGTGCGCTGGATGCGATGCCAGTGGGGATTCGAGCCGGGCGCCGACCCGCCCACGCGGGCGACCGGCGCAATGATCGACTTCACCGCCGAGAAGCGCATACGCGACGCGCTCATCCAGGCATCCGAGGCAGCGCAGGCAGCGAGCCGCTCAAAGAGCGCCTTCCTCGCGAACGTGAGCCACGAGATCCGCACGCCAATGAACGGCATCATCGGCATGACGAGTCTGCTGCTCGACGCGCCGCTCGATCCCGTGCAGCGGGACTATGCGGAAACCATTCGCGCGAGCGCCGATTCCTTGCTCACGGTCATCAACGACATTCTCGATTTTTCCAAGATCGAGGCCGGCAAGCTGGAGTTGGAGTACGCGCCCTTCGACCTGCGCGACAGCCTCGGCGACATGCTGAGCACGCTCGCCCTCCGCGCTCATCAAAAGGGACTGGAATTGGCTTGCCACATCGCGCCGAAGGTCCCTGAAACGGTGATCGGCGTTTCGATGCGGCTGCGCCAGATCTTCATCAACCTCGTCGGCAACGCGATCAAGTTCACCGAGCGCGGCGAAGTGTTGG
>JASHYG010000244.1 GCA_030043215.1 Gammaproteobacteria bacterium | reverse complement strand
ATCTCCTTCGCGATGCGCTGCATCGCCTCGGCAGAGAGGCCGGTCGCATCGGGGAGCACGGCGAGCTGATTGCCGGTGAAGGGCCGATCAGTGAATACGTCGAAGTGCAGATATCTGTAGTGGCGCACAGGCTCTCGAGGATCGATGCTCGGGTGTCAGGGAGCGAGGCTCGCGGAAGCTCCAGGCAGCCTCGCGAGCAGCTTCTTCGAGGCGAAGTGCCGATAGCTCTCGAGCGCCAGGGAGCGCAGCTCACGCTCGCGAAGGCTCCTCGAGACATCGAGCGTGATCCAGCCGATGTGCCCGATGTACCGCGGAATCTCGTATCGCGGATCGATGGTCATGAGCATCTGGGCATGCACGCCGATCCAGAATGCCGCTTTCCACCGTCCGTCGTCGCAATGCGCTTGCGCGAAGACTCTCTTGCCGGCACGCCAAACCGGTTGGCCGAACTGCACGCCCTCGGATGTTTCGGGCAATGCGAGACAGATCTTCCGCATCGCCGCCATCACCCGTTTGCCGCGCGGCGTGTTCTTGGGGTCGACATCCGCGGCCGTGATTCGGCGCTTCGGCGCCGGCACACTGACTTTATCGAGGGCGCTCGAAAGGCGGGCCGGCGCCACTCGCTCGTACGCCGTCCGCACCAACCGGGTGACGTCCTTCCAGGGAATGCCGAGATCCAGCCGCACGCCGAGCCAGCCGTGAGGACCGACGTACGGCGGCACGAAGAAATGCTTGGGCCGCGTGCGGACGTACACGTCCTGCATGCCGTCCGGCACGTTGAGCCACAGCGCGATGCGGCCGTCGCCGTGATGATTCTGCGCGTAGGTCGCGAAGGTCTTGCCACCGCGGACGCGGAAGTTCTGCATGCCGTGGGAGGGGAGCGCCTCGGTCTCGGGGAATGCGAGACAGAGCCGTCGAACGGCTAGCTCCAGCTCGTTTGCCATACCCTGATGTCGCTCGCCGCGCGGCGCTGCCCCACCGGCATCTAGCCTGCCACGCACCGAGGGAGGACACCAGCATTGCAGAATCGGCCGTTTCCCGCCGACCACCGCAGCGATGTCGCGCCGACAAGGGCTGCGGCTTGACTTCATCTTGCGCGAACAGGGATGCTAATGGGCCGAGAAGCAAAAGAAGGGGAGAGGATCATGCGTATCCGCATCGTCGTTCTGGGTATTGCGCTCCTGGGTCTGGTGGCGGCAGCCGACGCACAGGCACCGGGCGGATCTGCGCCGGCCGGCCGCAGTGCCATGGCCATGGTGGCGCGGCGCCCGAGCACGGCCACGACCTTCGTGGTGCAATTCAAGGTCAAGCCCGGACAGAACGCGGCCTTCGAGGCGGCCTTCCGCCGCATGGAGGCCAAGGTGGGCGCGAACGAGCCCGGCAACCTCTCCTACGAGCTGTACCGCAACGGACAGCCGCAGACTTACGTGATCGTCGAGCGCTACAAGGATCTGGCGGCGGTCGCGGCTCACCGCCGGGACGCTCAGAACCTGATGTCGGACCTTCGAGACACGCTCGATGGAAACCCGACGTTCCAAGGGCTCACGCTCGTGAGCTCCAAGTAGATACCGCTCGCGCTCGCCCTGGCGCGAGCGCGGGCTACGCTAACATGGCGCCGCATGAGGGCTTGGGGGAGCATGCAATGAACAGAGCCGCGAAATTCGTGGCGGCCGCCGGGGCCGCGCTCTTGCTGACAGGCGTCTCGCACGCCGGCGTAACACTCGACGCTGGGCGCGTCGGGGGGACGGACGTGGCCGCGCTCGCGAAATTCTACGAGGCCGCTTTCGGCCTCAAAGAGGTGAGACGGCTGCAATTCCCCGGCGTCCTGGAGATCATGCTCAATTTCGGCGACTCGGTGGATGCCGCGAAGACGAACTCGAATGCCATGATCGTCATCATGCATCGCGCCTCCAACGACGTGAAGGATCCCGTACCGCATCTGATCTTCAACGTGACGGACATGGACGCCACCGCGGCGGCCGTCACGGCCGCGGGCGGCAAGATGCAGGGCAAGCCCCGTGCGTTTCCGGGGACGGGGGACGTGATCGGCATGGCTCTCGATCCCGACGGCAACCGCCTCGAGCTGATCCAGCCGGCCAAGCACTGAGGCCAGCTTCCGCCGGCCGGCCGGCCGGCCGGGCACGAGCGGGGCGTCTTACCTCAGCAGCCCGGCGAGCGTCGCGAGGCCGCGCTCGGTCTGCGCCTCATCCGCGTGGGTGAAATTGAGCCGCAACGCGCCGCAGCGCTTCGGGCTCTCGGGAAAGAATGGCTCGCCCGGCATGAACGCCACGCCGCGCCGGATGGCTTCCGGCAACAGCGTCCGGGTGTCGATCTCCCGTTTCAGCGTGAGCCAGAAGAACAGACCCCCCGGCGGCGATTGCCACGTCGCGACCGTTCCGAGGTGACGCCGAAGCGCCCCGGCGAAGGTATCCCGCTTGCGGCGGTAGACGTCCACTAGGTGCGCGAGCCGTTCTGAGCGCGCAGGGTCGCTCAGCTGCTGCAGCACGAGCCACTGACTCACGCGGTTGCTGTGAAGGTCGGCGGCCTGCTTCAGCCGGGTGAGAGGCTCGACCAGGTCTCTCGAGGCCGCCAGGAAACCGAGCCGCAGCCCAGGGGCCAGACTCTTCGAGAACGATCCCTGGTAGATCCAGGATGCCCGCCGGAGCCGGCCGCAAATCGGCGAGCGGTCGCAGTCGTCGTACGCGAGATCTCGGTACGGATCGTCCTCGAACAGCGTGACGCCGCGCTCATCGCCGGCGTGTGCCAGCGCATCGCGCTCCGCCGTCGAATAACAGCGGCCGGTCGGATTTTGAAAAGTCGGAATGGTGTAGGCGAGCGCCGGACGGCCGGCGCGCGCGCCCGCGGCTGTGCGCGCTCGAGGCTCACGCAGGTCGAGCGGCACGAAGCGCGCCCCGAAGAAGCGGAACACCTGCAACGCCGCGAGATAGGTCGGAGATTCCACCGCGACGGGGGTGCCCGGATCGACGAACAGCTTCGCGGCGAGGTCGATTCCCTGCTGCGAGCCCGAGAGAATCAGCACCTGCTCCGCCGCACAGCTCAGGCCGATCCGGGAAAGCTCCTCGGCAACGCGCTCTCGCAGCGCCGGCTCGCCCTCGGTCGGACCGTACTGCAGCCAGCCTCGGGGAATCGCCTCCGCGCTCAGTGCCGGAAAGGTCTCGGGCGCCGGCAAGCCTCCCGCAAACGACACCATGCCCGGAGTATCGATGACCGAGAGGATCTCCCGGATGGGAGAGGCATGGAGGTCTGAGATCCGCCGCGAGAGCTGCGGGCCGGGACTTTCTGCGCGCGCCGCCATACGTCAATACTCTTGACCTATAGACACCCTAGCGGGCGAGCCCTATCATGTCAATATGGTTGACGTATCGAAGCGCGAAGCGCAGCTGCGCGACGCCATCGAGCTCTTCTACTTCGCCTACCGCGCGTTCACCGCGGAGCCCGACCGCATGCTCGCGGAGCAGGGCCTCGGCCGCACCCATCACCGGATCCTCTACTTCGTCGGGCGCAATCCGGATATCGCCGTCAACGCGCTGCTGGCGGTCCTCGCGGTCTCGAAGCAGGCGCTCCATGCGCCGCTGCGGAAGCTCCTCGAGGGAAGATGGATTGCCGTCCGCGCGGACGCGCACGACCGGCGCTTCAAGCGCCTGCGATTGACGGAGGCCGGCAAGAGGCTCGAGGCGCGCCTCACGGGCGCTCAGATGAGACACCTCGGCACCGTGCTCGCCGCGGCGGGCGACCAGGGCGAAGCGGCGTGGAGGTCGGTGATGCGCGCGATGTCGGCTCGAGGCAGCCGGATGCTCTAGCTTCGAGACAGCCGGCCGCTTTAGCCCGGCTTCCAGAACGTGATGATGGCGCCGCCCGCAATCACTAGCGCGCCGCCCACGAAGATCGGCAGGTCCGGCAACGATCGGAAGGCGAGATAGTTGATGACCTGCCAGACGACGAACAGCGTCGCGATGTAGAGACCCACCACGCGGCCAAAATTGAGCGGCGCCACATTGAGGAACGATCCGTACCCGAGCAGCAGCGCGGCGCCGGCCAGGAAGAGCAGCGGGCGAAGCGGTGCGACGCGGCCATAGATCGCCACTCTCACGACGGCGTCGCCGCTCGCCTCCAGCAGGGTCGCAACGAGCAGCAGGGCCACGGGGGGAACGGTTTGCAACGCCTTGAGCATGACTTCCACCTGCCGTCGCGGCCATGCTCGACCGGGCCGTCGAGCGTCTCGATACTAACAGGAGCCGCCCTTGCGGCGGGGGAGATCTTGTTCCAGCATGGCGAAGAGCTCGGCGATATCGGAATAGTCCGCCAGCACCGCTCGGGCACCCTCGGCGCGCAGCCTCTCGGCATCGGCGCCGGCAGCGATTCCAATGAAGGGGAGTCCCAGCTGTCTGCACGCGCGGGCATCCCAGACGGCATCGCCGATGTACACGACGCCTTCAAGCGGGCCGTCCAGTTGGGAGATGGCGCGGTCGATGGCGATCCGCATGATCGAGGCACGGGCGATGGCGTCATCGGCGGAGGCGGCCGGAAAGGCGTCGTAGCTCATGCCGGCGCTCGACATCTTGCAGCGCGCTGAATCGCTCCATCCGCCGGTGGCGAG
>JASHYG010000243.1 GCA_030043215.1 Gammaproteobacteria bacterium | reverse complement strand
TGCCGCAGATGGTGTCGGCCAACAACGAGAGCCACCGCACGGCCTTCACGGTCTCCGTCGACTATCGCCACGGCACCACCACCGGCGTCTCCGCCGCCGATCGCGCGGCGACCATTCGGGCGCTCGCCAATCCGCAATCCCTCGCCGAGGACTTCGCGCGGCCGGGTCACGTCTTTCCGCTGCGGCCCCGCAAGGGCGGGGTGCTCATCCGAGCCGGCCACACCGAGGCGGCGGTCGATCTGTGCGCTCTCGCGGGCGCGCGGCCCGCCGGCGTGCTCTGCGAGCTCATGAACGACGACGGTACCATGGCGCGCAGCCCGCAGATCGAGGCCTTCGCTCGCCTGCACCGCCTCAAGATCGGCACGATCGCCGATCTCATTCGCTACCGGCTGCGCAACGAGCGCTCGATCGAGCGCATCGCGGATCAGCCTGTCCAGACCGATCTCGGGGAGTTCCGCCTGTACGCTTACCGGGATCGGGTGGAGGGCTTCGTGCACGTCGCGCTCGCGCGCGGCCGCCTCGACGGCCCGGAAACGCCGCTCGTGAGAGTGCACGTCGCGGACACGCTGCGCGACGTGCTGGGCGTGCGCGGGGATCCGCGCGCCTGGACCCTGCGAGCCGCCCTGGAGCGCATCGCTCGGGCGCAGAACGGTGTGGTGGTCCTCCTGCGAGAGCGACAGTCGCCCCTCGACGTGCTCGAGGCCCTGCGCACGCCCGCCGTACAGCCGTCGAGCACCGCGGCCGTCCCTGGCGAGACGGCGCACAGCGCTGCGCCCGGCGCTGCATCCACCTCCGGACACGGCGCCGTGGCCCCCGCCGCATCCGCCGAGGACCGGCCGGTCCTTCGGACCTACGGCATCGGCGCGCAGATCCTCAAAGACCTCGGCGTGCGGCGCATGCGCGTGCTCTCGGCGCCCAAGCAGATCCACGGCCTCTCCGCCTTCGGCCTGCAGATCGAGTCTTACGTCGGCGAGGACTGACGGGGTGAGCGAAGTCCGTGTCATCGAGGGGAAGCCGGACGCGCGCGGACGGCGGGTGGCGATCGTCGCGGCGCGCTTCAACGAATTCATCGTCTCGAACCTGCTCGAGGGTGCGATCGACACCTGGCGGCAGCGCGGCGGCGCCTCGGAGGATCTGCTCGTCGCGCGGGTGCCGGGCGCCTTCGAGCTGCCGGTCGCCGTGCGCAAGCTCGGCGCGAGCCACCGCTACGACGCGGTCGTCGCGCTCGGTTGTGTCATACGCGGGGACACACCGCATTTCGATTACGTCGCCGGTGAATGTGCCCGCGGACTGCAGCTCGTGAGCCTCGAGACGGGGGTGCCTGTCGCCTTTGGAGTGTTGACCGTCAACACGACGGAGCAGGCGCTCGCGCGCGCTTCCACCGGCGGCGCAAACAAGGGGGCGGAAGCGATGCAGGCCGCTCTCGAGATGGCGGGGCTCCTCGCGCAGCTCCCCGCGGGCGAGTGACGGAGGAACCCATGCAACCCGCGGGCCGCAGCCGCGACGCCGACATGGAGCGCAACGCTTCGACCTACTCGGCTTCCGGCGCGCGCTCCGTCGCGCGCAAGCTCGCACTGCAAGCGCTGTACCGTTGGCAGCTCAATCGCGGTCCTTGGCAGGACGTGATCCAGGAGTTCGCGGGCGCCGAGGACATGGCCCGCGCGGACCGCGACTACTTCACCGAGGTGGTGCGCGGCGTGTGCGACTCCCATGCAGATCTCGACGCCGAGCTCGCCGCCTGGATGGATCGTCCGCTCGAGCAGCTCGATCCCATCGAGCACGCGGTGCTGCTCATCGGCGCCCACGAGCTCAAGACCCGCCCGGAAGTTCCCTACCGGGTGGTCATCAACGAGGCCGTGAGTCTCGCCAAGCGCTTCGGCGCGACCGACGGCCACAAGTTCGTGAACGCGGTGCTCGACCGGGCTGCCAGAGCGTTGCGGCAGCACGAGCACTGAGTCGCGGCGCTCGGATCGCACGGCGATCGCCATGGCGCTCGGGGAATTCGAGCTCATCGACAGGTTCTTCCGGGGCCGCGGCGCGGCGCGCTCCGACGTACCCCTTAGCGTCGGGGACGATGCCGCGCTCATCGAGTGTCCGCCGGACCGGCAGCTCGTCGCGGCCATCGACACCCTCGTCGAGGGCGCTCACTTTCCCGCGGGCTCGCCCGCCGCCTCGGTCGGTCATCGCGCGCTCGCCGTGAACCTGAGCGATCTCGCCGCGATGGGCGCGGAGCCCGCGTGGGCGCTGCTCGCGCTTACCCTGCCACACGCCGACGAGCGCTGGCTCGAGGAGTTCAGCGGGGGTCTCGCGGCGCTCGCGGACCAGTTCCGGGTCGCCCTGGTCGGGGGCGATACCACTCGCGGTCCGCTCTGCATCACGCTGCAAATCCTGGGAACGGTCGAGCGCGGTACCGCGCTCACGCGCCGCGGCGGCGCGCCCGGCGAGGCGCTCTACGTGAGCGGCACGCCGGGAGACGCCGCCGCGGGACTGCAGATGGAGGTGTCGCGGCTCGCGGTGCCCGATGAGCGCGTGGCGCGCCACCTGCGGGAGCGATTTCTATTTCCCACTCCGAGAGTCGGCCTCGGCAGACGGCTTCGCGGGTACGCCAGCGCGTGCATCGACGTCTCGGACGGGCTGCTCGGAGATGCGGGCAAGCTCGCGCGGGCGAGCGGCTGCGGCGCCCAGCTGGATTATGAAACATTGCCCGTGTCGCCGATGCTCGTCGAGGCCGTCGGCGCGGAGCGCGCGCGCGAGCTCGCGCTCACCGGCGGAGACGACTACGAGCTGTTGTTCAGCGTTCCGCCGTCGCGCGTCGAATCCTTATCTCGCGACCTTCCTGCCGCGGAGTGGAGCTATACCCGCATCGGAACGCTGCGCCGCGAGCCCGGCGCGATCGTGATGCGCAATGGGTCTGTGATCGACTTCTCGCATTACGGCTTCGATCACTTCGGCTCCGTGCGCTGATCTCACACACCGCGCGCGACGCGCGACTGCACTCGAGCGGGTGAGGGCTGGATCACAGTCGCTCGGGGCCGCTCAACCGTATTCTGCTGCGGCCTGTCTCAACACTCCGCCTGAACCCATGTCACCACAGGCCCACGCCG
>JASHYG010000023.1 GCA_030043215.1 Gammaproteobacteria bacterium | reverse complement strand
CGAGCGCCAAGGGGTCTGGGGATGGGCCCTGCGCTGCCTTTGCACGCGCATTGCCGCTCACGGGTGCAGCTCCTTTTCCACGGACTGAGGCCACTCCGCCGCACGTTATCACCTCGGGTCGCGGCGGAGAAAAGGCCGTTTTCTCTAAGCATATAAGCCCCCGATATGAGAGCTGCCGCACGCTGCGGCGGGGCTCTCAGGGGGCGTGGGGAGCTCCAGCGTGGCCGCGGCCACGCGCCAAGGCCACACCTCGGGCTACGTCGGCACCCGGCCGTGGGCTCTGCATCATTTCGCAGCGGCCACACGGCTCGCCTGCTCCGCGCCCGCGAGGGGCCGCACCTCGGAAAGCCAGGCGTCTGCGCTTTGCGCGGCCCCCTCGCTGCGCAGCCAGCTGAAGAGCAGGCTGTGCCAGAGAACGCGCTCCACATATTCGCGCGTCTCGTTGTAGGGAATGTTCTCGATCCAGATGTCGGCGTCGACCGGCTCCGGCGGCAGCCAGTGCGTGACCGCGCTCAACCCTGCGTTGTAGCTTGCGAGCGCGACGGGAACCTGCTCGTCGAGCCGGTCGAGCAGCATACGCAGGCGGGCGGCTCCGAGGGAGATGTTGATCGCAGGATCGAGCAGGTCGGCCGAGGCGGGCCGCGAGAGCTTCCAGTGGCGGGCCGTGCGCCGGGCCGTATCCGGCATCAACTGCATCAGCCCCAGCGCGCCCGCCGCCGATACCGCGTCGATGCGATAGAGACTCTCCTGCCGGATCACGCCGTAGACCATGGCCGGTGCGAGCTGAGCGAGCCGTGCGGCGGCGTTCACTGCCGTGTCGAACGGCCGCGGATAGAGCAGAGCGTAGTCGTTGAACACATGCTGCGCGGTGGCGGTCTCCACGGCCTGGTCGAACCAGCCCCAGTCCGCGGCGAGATGGATGGCCTGCAGGCGCTCGTCCGCGGACAGGGACGCGTAGCCGGCGCGCCATTCGGCAGCCGCCTCGCGCTGCATCCCGCAGAGGTAGAGCTCGCGGGCGCGCTCCAGTGCCGGCTGGCGCTCGATGGCCGCGAGCACGGCAGGCTCGGCCGCGAGGGCTTGCGGATGCGGCGTGACGGGGCGGCTCAGGCGCGCCGCCGCGAGCGCCGAGTAGTAGTCGTCGTTCGGCAGCAGCGATTCGTAGATCTGCTCGGCCTGCGCCGGATGGTGCAACGCCTGCGCGGCGCGCGCGGCCCAGTAACGCCAGCGCGCGGTTTGCTGCTCCGCCTGCGTGAGGCCGGCGATCGAGGTGAGCACGAGCGGCCAGTCCTTCGACCAGAGTGCCGCGCGCGCACGCCACTGGAGCGACGAATCATCGAGATCACGCGGCGCCACACGCTCGAAGTATTCGAGCGCGGCCGGGTCGCGGTCCCAGGCGAGCGACAGCGCGAGTGCGAGCGCGTACGGGCTTGCGGCCTCTGCGCTCAGGTGGCGCGCCGCGACGAAGCGCGCGTAGCGCTCCTCGGCCGCGGAGGAGTCCTCGCGGGCGAGGCGAGTCCAGCCCGCGAGCAGGGTGGCTGCCTCCACCGGCTCGTCGGGCGATGCGATCAGGGCGTCTATCCCGCGCTGCGGACGCTCCAGGAGTGAGGCCCACTGCAACAAGGGGGCGGCCCGATCGCTCGGCAGCTGCTCGATGATCTGCCGCGCGAAGGCGGTATCCGAGCTCTCGAGCGCGAGGCGCGCGCGCTGCTCGATGAGCGCGGTCGTGAGCACCCCGTTCTGCCTCAGCCAGTCGAACGCGGGGGCACACGCGAGCAAGCTGTGCGGAGTGAGCCATGCCTGATCGATGTCGCGGACCAGGCCGTCTGTCTTTCCGAGCTCGATGCGGGCGACGAAGTTCTCGCAGCGCGCGGCGTCATCCCCGGCCGTCTCGCGATAGGCCTGCAGGTACAGGGCCCACTGCGAGCGCTGCGCGAGGCTCGCGAGCCAGGCCTGCCGCAGATCGTGCGAGACCGGCATCCCGTCGTAGGTCGTGAGGAATGCGGCGGCACGCTGGTCCACGGCCGCGAGCGAATCCGGCTGGCCGAGGAGCGCTTGCTCGATGCGCGCGGCTTCGAGGTAAGGATAGAGCGGATAGCTTCTCAGGCTTGCGCTGTCGCCGGCGGCGTCGTTGGGTAGATTGTCGGAAACCCGTGCGTAGGCTTCCTGGAAGGCCTTGCGCGCGCTTGCGTAGAATGCGGCGGATCCTGCGCCATGCGCTGGAACGGCGAGCGCCGCCGTCAGCAGGGCAGCCGAGATCAACCGAGCGATGCGAGTCGCGCTCCCCATGGGCGTAGGTTAGCGAGAGCGGCAGGCGGAGGCCAGCCGCGGCGGCGCGCGAGCTGCGCTCGGCTGCGTGGCAGGCCACCGTGGCAGGCCACCGTGAGCCGGCCGGCGGTAGACTACCGCCGAGCGGCAAGACAAGAGGACGGTGCAATGAGGAAGCGCAGGTTGGGACGGCAGGGACTCGAGGTCTCGGCCATTGGGCTCGGATGCATGGGCATGAGCCAGTCGTATGGCACACCGGACGATGCGGAATCGATCGCGACGATTCATCGGGCGATCGATCTCGGCGTCACGTTCTTCGACACGGCGGAGGTCTACGGTCCGTTCGTCAACGAGGAGCTGCTCGGGCGCGCCGTCAAGGGACGCCGGGATGGAGTCACGATCGCAACCAAGTTCGGCTTTCGTATAGAAGGAGGGCAGGTTGTGAGCACCGACAGCCGGCCGCAGCACGTGCGCGAGGTGGCGGAGGCATCTTTGAAGAGGCTCGGCACCGATCACATCGATCTTCTCTACCAGCATCGCGTGGACCGGCAGGTCCCGATCGAGGAGGTGGCCGGCGCGGTGGCCGATCTCATTCGGGCGGGCAAGGTTCGCTACTTCGGCCTCTCGGAGGCGGGCGAGGCGACGATACGCCGCGCCCATGCCGTTCATCCGGTCTCGGCACTGCAGAGCGAGTACTCCCTGTGGGAGCGTAACCTCGAGCCCCACATCCTTCCCCTGCTGCGCGAGCTCGGGATCGGCCTCGTTCCGTTCTGTCCACTCGGCCGGGGCTTTCTGGCCGGGACCATCCAGCGGGCCGAGGCGTATCCGTCGAGCGACTTCCGCCACAACGATCCCCGCCTGCGGGGTGAGAATTTCGACGCCAACATGCGAGCCGCCGCTGCGGTCCGCGAGCTCGCGGCCGAGAAGGGAGCGACACCGGGCCAGATCGCGCTCGCCTGGCTGCTCCACCAGGGCGAGGACATCGTGCCCATCCCCGGCACCAAGCGCCGTAGCTATCTCGAGGAGAACGTCGCGTCCGCAGAGCTGGCGCTGTCGGACGAGGATCTCGAGCGTCTGGAGCACGCGATGTCGCCGGATCGCATCTCGGGTGCCCGCTACAGCGAGCGGATGATGTCGTTCGTCGATCGGTGAGGATGTATTACTTCTGGGCGCCCGCGCCGCGCCCATTCACCTGCGCCGGCTTCTTCCACAGACGCATTACGACGACCGATGTGGATAGGTAGCCCGGCACGTGCGCCGAGGGTGATTGGGTCTTGCTGATGAACGGCGCCAGCGTGCTCGAAACCACGAGGCCGCCGGCGTAAGCGTCGGGCAGGCCGCTCAACGCCAGGCGGCAAGTGAAAGCCAAGGCTGTCCGCACGGGAGGTTGTGCTTTCGTTACCAGGCACTCTCCACTGCCGGTCCACGGAATGTGAGCGACGCTTCCGGTCGCATACATCTCTAGCGGGCGATCGCGCGCGAGCGGTCCGAAACAGGCGCTGAATCCGCCGACGGCGCGCTCGTGAGTGTCCACGACCCGGCTGTCGGCCGCCTGCAGCCCGATCGACCAGAGTGCATAGTAGTCGTTATCCACCGGGTGGAATGGCGCCGACGCGCAGGCCGGCGCTCCGCCCTGGTGATGCTGAGTCCGAGTGGTTCGAAAGACGAAGATTTCCTCGAGTCCTGCCCGGACCTCTTCCGTGTACGCGGACCGGGTTCGCACGGGCTGACCGGTCGCGGTCGGTAGCGCCTGCACCGACAGCAGTCCGGCGAGCAACGACGTGATGCGCGCATTCATTCGAGCCCCCCACCCGGGCACACCCGAGCCTCAGCCACCGAGTGTGGCCGCACGACGGGGCGGTGAAAAGGCGATTTTGACGAGCCGGCCCGGTCGTTCCACGAGCCGGCCGCAGCGTCAATCAGAACGGGTTGGCGGCGAGCGCCTTCAACCGTCCGTGATAGGTCCGGGAGGATTGCAGGCGTACACCATCACTCAGCGTGACGACGTACTCCCCATGCAGAGCCGGTTGCAGCTCTTTGATATGCCGGACGTTCACGATGATGGAGCGGTGGATGCGCTGGAAAACCTCCGGGTCGAGCGATCGCTCCAGCGCATTCATCGTGACGTGAAGCAGGTGAACTTTTCGCCCGACAGCCAGCTCCGCGTAGTTCTCGGCGGCTTTGATCCACTGTACGTCATCCACGTCGATGAAAATCACTTTTCCGGCGGACCGAACGGCCACTCGCTCGAGGAAGCGCCGCGGCGATGCGATGGTTTCCAGGAGAGAGAGAATCCGGCGATCGATCTGCTCCGCCGGGGGCGGCCGCATACGGCTCGCCCGCAGCCGAGCTTTTGCTCGGAGCAGCGCCGAGGCAAACCTTTCCGCCGTGAACGGCTTCAACAGATAGTCGACGGCGTTGATCTCGAATGCGTCGATGGCATATCGGTCGTGAGCGGTCACGAACACGACCGCGGGCATCTTCGCGCCGAGCTGCTCGATCACCTCTAACCCGCTCGTTTCTGGCATGTGCACGTCCAGAAAGACCAGATCCGGCCGCAGGCCCTCGATGGCTGCTGCGGCTTCGCGGCCGTCCCTCGCCTCGTGAATCGCCGTGATCTCCGGGTCGCGGGAGAGCAGCGTACGCAGCCCCTCGCGGGCGAGCGGCTCATCGTCAACCAGCAGTGCTGTGAGCGGCACGGAATTCCCCCATTTCTTTTTCCCGGATGTCCACGCCGAGGCGATACGGGACGGAGAGCGCGGCGACGACACCGCGTCCGCCGGCGTTTTCGACCGTCAGCCGGGCCGAGATTCCGTAGAGCTGGGCGAGACGGCCGCGGACGTTCGACAACCCCATTCCTCCGCCGCCCGGAGGCCCGAGTCCCGGGCCGTCGTCCCGCACCTCGATCTCCAGCAGGTCCTTCACGCGCTGCGCGCGGATGGCAATCCGACCCGCAGTGGAGCTGCGGCCGATGCCGTGGCGGATCGCATTTTCAACGATCGGCTGCAGGGCGAGGTGCGGCACAGCCGCATCCAGCGTCTCGGGCGCGATGAACATTTCCACCCGCAGCCGATCGCGGAAGCGGACATGCTCGATCGCCAGATACAGGCGCAGGAACTCGAGCTCCCGGCGCAGGGGGACTTCCTGCGTCTCTATGTCCTCGAGCGCGCAGCGGAGCAGATCGCCGAGCAGCGCCAAAGTCTCCTCGGCGTCCTTGGCCGCGCCGCGGCGCACGAGCACCATGATGGCATTCAGCGTGTTGAACAGGAAATGCGGATGCAGCTGCGCCTTCAGCGCATGGAGCTGCGCGCTGGCAAGCTGGCGTTCCAGCTCCGCCGCATGCAACGCCAGCCGCAAGGTCTCCTTCTCTCCCTCCTGGTATCTGCGGTAGTAGCGCAGGGCGTAATCGCCTCCGACGAGCAACCAGTAGAAGCTCACCCCCGCGTGGAAATCCCAAATCAGCAAAGACCGGTAAGCGGTCCAGAATGTGTGCGGGGCGCCACGTGTGAGGCCCGCCCAGGAATCAATTACAACTGCCAGGGCGAGAATTAGAAGTGAGAAGGCAATGCTGAGCAGTAAATGAATCCCGACGCGCGAGGGCCAGATGCGGCGCTCGATGGGCCAGCGGCGGGCAGGCCATAGTATGGCGGGCACCAGCAGCGCGGTGACGTACATGCCGGTGAGATAGTGGGCGAGCGTTCCCCACCACAGTCCCGGACCCTGCATGATGAAGCTTCGGGTTTCCGACTGGCTGAAGAAAAACAGGCCCGCGAGAGTCCAACCGGAGAAATAAAGTCCGAGTTTGCGGGCGCGCACGTTGCCGCTCATGGTCATGGAACGGTCGGCCGATTTCAACTCGAGTCCTGCATCGGCGCCGCCGATCAGCGCGCGCGGGACGTCAGCTGAGCTTCAGCAGCTGATCGAGCAGCTCGTCGGCCTTGACCTCCGCGCCGCTCAGGGCCATTGCGAGCAGCTCGCCGCCGATCAGCGGCAAGGCGAGCACCACGTCCGGGTGAACCCGGGCCACTCGGCTGGCGTGTCCGACGTTGCTCACTGCGGCGACGGTGCGAACGCCTGGGTTCATCTCCTTGGCAGCGAGGATGACGAAGGCGTTATAGGAATCGTCATCGCTCAGCGCGAGGATGGCTCGCGCCTGCTCGACGTGGGCGCTGTGCAGCACTTCGGTGTCGCTCGCATCGCCGACAATGAGATCTGCAGGCTCTTGCGTTTCCGGCGTCCGCCGCGTGAGCCAGATCGCGGTGGCATGAAGTCCGCGCGCGGTCAGGGCCTTGACGGCGCTCGAGGCGAGGGGCCCGTCGCCGGTCACGATGATGTGGGAGGCGCGTTGCATTTTCTTCCTCTTCGGCTGCAGAAACTTTGCCATGCGGCTGTCGATCACCGGCCCGACGATCGCCGTGAGCGAGGTGGCGAAGACGGCGAGCCCGAGCACGATGAGGGAGACCGTGAACAGGCGCGCTTCGGGAGTCCGGGGCGTGATGTCGCCATAGCCAACCGTCGACATGGTCACCACGGCGAAGTAAATGGCCTCGATGAAGTTGTGGATCTTCGGATTGAAGCCGGCGCCGAGAACGTAGGAGCCGAGCACACCGTAGCCGAGCGCGCTGAGGATGCCGGTCAGGGCGAACAGCGTGCCCGTCGCGAGGCTCGCCCGGTCGAAGCTGCGGCGGAACAGCAGGAGCAGGACGAGCAGCAGGACGCTGAAGAAGATGAGCGACCTCGAGGCCGAGGAGAGCGGCGAGAGCTCGAGGATCACGGTCGCGAGGGTGAGCAGCAGCGCGAGCACCCAGGCGAGCCGTGAGCGCCACAGCAGGCCGACTCCAACGATGAGCAGCAGGGCGCCGATCGCCTCCTGAGGCACCCCGCGGATGCCGGGCAGGTCGAGGCCGCCGGCGACGCTCGAGACGATGGAATCGCCCCCCGCGGTCCGTGCGATCAGGCGTCGCATCGACCCGGAGGTGAGCAGCAGCTGCGTCAGCCCGGCGAGCCCGACGACCAGGGCGAGGGGCACGTGGGGAAACCAGCTCCGCATGCGCAGCAGCCGGTACGCGCGGCCGCGCATCATCTGCAACCACACGGCGAGGCTCACCGAGATGCGTTTTTGCGGCGTCACATGCGGCAAATGGCCGCTCGTGCGGCAGGTCCAGCGGCAGGTCCAGAGCGAGCCATTGCGGCAAGCTTAAGGTAAAATAGGCCCGAGGGGCGCATTCGGCTGCAATGGCGGGTATCCTCCGCGGTGCCTGCGCCTCATCAGCCAGCGAGGGTGTCATGAGCCTGACGGTCGAGCCTATCCTGCCGAGCTTCGGTGCCGAGGTCTCCGGCGTCGACATCACCCGGCCGCTCGATGAGCAGACGCGTCGCGCCATCATCGAGATCCAGAACCGCTACGGCGTGACGGTCTGGCGTAATACCGGCCTCGATGACGAGACCCACATCGCCTTCAGCCGCAACTTCGGATACATCGAGCTTGCACCGCGGATCGAGGGCCGTCCGTACCGGCACGCCCATCGCGAGATCTTTGATGCGAGCAACCTCGACGCCGAGGGCCGCATCATCCAGGACGAGCTGGTCCGCCTGCACAAGCGCGGCGATCGTTTGTGGCACACCGATTCCTCTTTCATGGACATCCGCTCGGCCCAGTCGCTGCTGCTGTGCCACGAGGCGCCCCCGACTGGCGGCGAGACCTGGTTCGCGGACACGCGCACCGCCTACGAGGATCTGCCACAGGCCATGAAGGATCGGATCGAGGGTCTCGAGGCGCTCCATTCCCTGTGGTGGTCGCGGAGCCGCGCCGGCTTCCCTCTCACGGAGGAGGAGATCGATGCGAGGCCCCACGCCCGGCATCCGCTCACGCACGTCCACAAGGGCTCCGGACGCAAGGCGCTGTACATCGCGGCCCACGCGCGGGACATCGTCGGCATGCCGCGCGAGGAGGGCAGGGCGCTGCTCCGCGAGCTCATCGAGTTTGCCACTCAGCCGAAGTATGTGTTCAACGTCAACTACAAGCCCGGCGACATGGTGATTTGGGACAACCTCTGCTCGATGCACCGGGGAGGCGATTTCGACGACCTCGTCCATCGCCGCGACATGCGACGCACGACGGTTCGCGAAGGCGCGGCCCCCAAGGAGCCGGACGACCCGTTCACCAAGTTATTCACGGCCTCGGGCGCTACCGCGTTCGGCGCGCGGCTCGCCGCTCCGGCGCGTCAGGAAGCGCCGTCCGGCGCATCGGCGGCGGGACGGGCCGATCATTCGGCCGGGAGAGGGTGAGGCGGGGAGGCGGGGAGGCACAAGCCTCACGCGGTCATTCCACCGTCGACCGCGAGCGTCGCGCCCGTGACGAAGCTGCTTTGCTCCGAGGCCAGGAATAAGACGGAGCGGGCAATCTCGCGAGGCTGCGCGTGCCGGTGCAGGGGTATGAGCTCATCGAGAAACGCTGTCGCGTCCCGCCCGATCACCGTGCTCAGATGACGCTCGATGCCGGACTGGAACTCATTCTGAGTCGGGCCGGGGTGAATAGTGTTCACGCGGATGCGCCGGCCGGCGACTTCCTTCGCCACCGAGCGCATCAAGCCGACCTGGGCATGCTTGGCGGTGATGTAGGCATAGGGGCCGG
>JASHYG010000022.1 GCA_030043215.1 Gammaproteobacteria bacterium | reverse complement strand
CTTCAGCGCCTCGTCGTACTTTGCGAGCGCTTCCCTCGGATGGCCCTGTTTGACGAGCACGTCACCCCAGGCCTTGAGAGGATCAGCGAAGTGCGGACCCTTGTCGTGCGCGAGGGCGAGCTCGCGCGCCGCGCCTGCAAGATCGCCTCGGGCGAGGAGCGCCAGACCCCACTCGTAGTAGGCCATCGGGAGGTCGGGAGCCTGGCGTACCGCCTCGGCGAACCAGTGATCGGCGGTCGCGGCATCCCCCGCCGCGGTGGCGATCCTCGCGCGCATGCGTACACAGAGATAGCAGTCCGTCGGGGTTTGAGAGATGAGCGTGGTGGCGGATGCAGTGTCGCCGGTCATCGCCTCGGCATACGCGAGCAAGGGCCGGTACTGCGTCTCGAGCACGAGCTCTGGGCGGGCGGCGAACTCGGGGCTCGGCGCCGCGGCCTTCTGCGCTTCTTCGGCCGCGACCAACGCCTTTGCCGCATCGAGCGCCTGCGCCCAGTCTCCCGCACCGGAGCTGACCTCCCAACGCGCCTCCAGCACGGTGGTAGGTGGAAGCGCCGAATTACTGGGCGTGCTGTCTGCAGTTCCGGCGGCGAGCGCTTTCGCTAGAGCCTCGCGGCTGCGCGCCTCATCATGCAATAGCGCGGCTATCTGGGCGCGCTGCGCGTAACGATCGGTGAGCGTGACGCCTCGCTCGAAGCCCTCGTCGTCCCCAAACGCCGCGAAATCGCCCCTCGCTTCGTCAATCCCGCCGCGGACCCGGGCGATGGCCCCCGGGTAGGCATCCTGCTGTGAAGCCGGTTGGTCTTGCCTCTTCGTCTCGAGTTCCTTGTGAGCGAAATCGGTGGCGGCCTCATCGTGACCCAGATCGCGGCTAGCCGATGCGGCCTCGAACCCGGGGGTCAGTAGGCGCGGATCGGCGTCGATTGCGATAAGCGCTCTGGAGAGCGCTCGGCGCCTATCCGGGTCCAAATGAGCCAGAAGCGAGTAGGCCTCGGCCCGGACTTGGCTGGATGCTGCCACACTTGCACGCTGAGCATAGCTTACGGCGGCAAGATAGGCCTCGGCCGGGCGGGCCGTTCCGGCCAGATAGAGGGCACCATTGCCAGGGTCAAAAATCACGAACGCCTTCTCGGCGGCGATCTGCATCAGGCTGTCCAGATCCTCGCTCGATCCTCTCACCACGAGGGGATCGGCCCCAGCGATGTGCAAGACGAGAGAGATCGGGCCACCCGTGCCCTCGCGCAACTCTCCATTCACCACGGTCTGGTGGCCGAGCCAGCGATGCAGGAAGCGCTCGAGCTCATCGATGGAGATACCCGTCTCTGGAATCTGGACCTTCAACGCGCTGGACTGATCGGCGCGGACTTCGCTCGTATAAGTGAGGGAACGGCTGTTCACCATGGCGCGGATGGCTTCGACGCGGCTCGCCAGATCCTCGGCGAGCGCCTGGCTGGTGATCCCGCGCGCGGCAAAGTCCGACGGCACGGTGAAGTCCTCGACGACGAGGCTGTGGTCGCTCATCGCCTCGACAGCCATGCGAACCACGGCGAGGAGCACGCCCAGGGCCAGCAACGCGATGCACGCATAGAGCCAATTGCGCATGTGGTCGGCGAATCGCTTGCGCCTGGCCGCCGCAACCGTCAGACGCAGGTGGGTCAGCCGGGAGGCGTGCTCATCCTCCAGATGCTGGGCCTGGAGGTCGAGCAGCCGCGCCTGCTTGTCGAGAAACACCTCGGTCTTGCGCGCGACGCCTGGGTCCTGGCGCGAGGCGATGGCCGCGACGGCCGCGGCAAACGCCTCGGCACTTGCCAGCGCCTGGGGCGCTTCGGTCTCCGGCTGCTCGTCCTCGCCACCGAGGACTCCGCCTAACAAATCGTCGGCCATGGTGAATGCCCTGTGGGTTTCCGCGTGATGCTGCTTCGGTGCCGGTCAACCGCGCTGCTTTGCTGCCGCGTCGCGGGCTTGCGTCAGCGCGGCCCAGTTCGGCGCGTATTTCAGCGCCTCCTCGTACTTCGCAAGGGCATCGCTCCAGTGACCCTGCTTCGCGAGCACGTCGCCCCAGGACTTGAGCGGATCGGCCCAGTGTGGGCCGCGCTGGTTGGCCGCTTCCAGTTTCGCGAGGGCGCCCGCGAGATCGCCGTGGCGCGCGAGCGCGACGCCCCAGGAGTAGTAGCCGGCGGGCAGGTCCGGGGCCAGCGCGACCGCCGCAGCATACGCCTGCTGCGCGCCGGCCCAGTCGCCGCGGTGGTCGAGGATATCGCCGCGGAAGCGCTGGCAGTCCACGAAATGTGCGGCAGCCGGGTGGGCGAGAATCGCGTCGGCTTGGTCGGAGTGGCCTGCCGCCTCCACGATGGGCACAATCCGACAAACGTCGGGGGCCGGGACCCATTCGCTGGGATTCGCTGCATCAAGTTGAATGACTGCGCTCATCTCCACTTCAGCCTGCGACACGTTGCCGACCTCTTCAGCCAGCAGGCCGCGCAGGAAGTGCACGGTCTCGGAAACTTCGCGACTCTGATCGCCCGCCTGGATGGTTTGGAGTGTCAGCTCGGCGGCCGCCGGGTCGTGGAGTCGCACTTCGGTGAGCGCAATGTTCAGCGGGCCGGCTGCTGCATTGACGAACGTTCCGCCCCCTCCGTTCACCGCGGCATCGGCGATCAGTTCGTCGAGCTCCGCCCTGAAATCTCCCGTCAAGCGGTACCAGGGTCCAGCCCCCGCCCCGCTCAGCCGGGCGCGCAAAGCCTTTCCCAAGCGCCAGGCCCCTTCCTCATCGCCAAACGACCTCAATAGGGTCTCCGCATTGAAGTACGGCGACCGGAAGTCTGGATTGAGCTCGATCGCGCGCTGGAAGAGCTTGAGAGCCTCGCGGAGCGAGCTGGGGGAAGAGTCCATGTCCGTCTGGCACGTAGCCCAACGATTGAGAAGGCCTGCGCGCTGCCGATCGTCGGCACGGGAGAAAGCCGACTTGATGAACGTGATCGACTCTGGGCAGCGCCCGGCTTCCGAGAGATAATCGGCCCATAGATCGGGCTCGAACTGAGAATAGACGTACTGGGCAGCGTCGACCACGAGCTTGTCGAGATCATCGGCGCCGCCGGCGAAGGTCTTCGGCGAAAGGCCGTCGCCGCTCACGCTGAGCGCCAGACCTCCCGACGCGCTCTCGACGAGGTCTCCGCCAATGTGCAAATCGTGGCCAAACCGGGCTGTCAGCAGTCGTGAGATTTCCCCGAGGGATATCCCTGTCTCGGGCACGTCGACCTTGACATCGTTCGACCAGCCGTTCGAAAGGCTGCGCTTCCGCTGGGCAATGTCGTTGCCTCGCGTCGCGCTCTGTAGCAGGGTGAGCTCGTTC
>JASHYG010000242.1 GCA_030043215.1 Gammaproteobacteria bacterium | reverse complement strand
ATGTAGCTGTAGTTGAAGTAGGCCGACCAGTCGCGGACGTGGTACTCGAGGCCGGCCTCGACGCCCTGGCGGCGCGTCGAGCCGATGTTCGCGAAGAAGCCGCTGCTCACCGAGGTCGCGATGCCGTAGATGTCGTTGTCGAGATTGGTGCGGAAGACGTCGACATTCCAGGAGAGCGCCCCCGGCGCATCGGCCGTAGCGTGAACCGTGCCGCGCAGGCCGACCTCGAAGGTATGCGCGATCACCTGGCGCAGCGTCGGAGGATCGCCGGCGAGGTTCGAGGGCAGCAGGCACGGCTGCAGCGGGTTTGAGCACTCGATCTCGCTCGCGGTGGGCGTGCGGTTGTTCTCGGTGAAGCCCGCGTAAGCGGTCATCGCCGGAAGGATCTTGTAGGTGCCGCCGATCGCGGGGTTGAAGTGAGTGTAGCGGTTGTTGCCGGTGAGATCGGTGCCGAGCTGGTCCTCCAGGTCGATGTTCGCGAGGTTGTACCGTCCGCTTGCCGTGAGCGAGAAGGCGGATGTCACGTCGAACGTGTCGGTCACGTAGGCGCCGAAGTACTTGTTCCACGACGCGAGGTCCACGGGCGTCGCGCCGAACTCGATGCCCGCAGGCGAGTCCTCCGGCGTGTCGACGAAGAGGTTCGACGACTCGACGATGAGCTGCGAGTTGATCACCCCGATCTGCGTGCCGGAATAGAAGTCCGCCTTCGCGTAGTCGAGCGACGTGCCGACGGAGAACTCATTGTCGTGGCCGAAGATCGCTCCGTTGTCGGTCGCCTGCAATGCGGCGCCCCGGCCGTAGGCGCTGATGGACTCGAAGTCGTTCTCGCCGATCGGGATCGTTCCGCCTTGTGAGATGTCCGGCAGATCCATTCCTGCGGCGTTGGTGACGGGGGTCGCCCCGTCGGGCTGGCAAAGCAAATCCAATTCGCCCGGCGTGGTGCACTCGGCGTAGTTGGTCGTGTTGCCGTTCGAGACGTTTTGCTGGAACTCGCGGTAGTAGGCGACGCTCTGCAGCGACAGGGTGTCCGTCACCTTGAAGGAGCCGTTGAGCGTCAAGAAATTCAGCCGGTCGACGTTGTTCTGGGGGCCCGTGAAGACGAGCGAGCGGTTGATCGCGAGCTCCTGCACCGGCGCGGCGCCTTGGCCCTGCAGCCAGTTGTCGGCGAGCGAGTAGCTCAAGTCGAGCGAGGCGCGATCCGTGCGCAGACTGAATGCGGTATAGAGCTGCCGCAGGGTATTGGGCGAGAACTCGCGCCAGCCGGTCTGATCGAGGGCCTTGCCCGCCACGTAGAAGCCGAGCAGCCCGTCATTCGTCCCATATTCCACGTCCGCGGAGCGCATTCCGAACGATCCGCCCATGAGCTCGGCTTCGCCGTCGCTGTAGTTGAAGCCGTTCTTCATGGAGACCGAGACGCCGGCGCCGAGCGCGTTGAGGCCGTACACGGGATTGGAGCTCACGATGTCCACGCGGTTGATCGCGAGGTCGGGGATCAGGTCCCAATCGACCGTGTCGCCGAACGCCTCGTTGATGCGCACGCCGTTCTGATAGACGGCGAGGCCTTCCGGCGTCCCGAGCACGGGCGAGCCCTCGAAGCCGCGATACAGGATGTCGGGCTGGTACGGGTCATCGAGATTCTCGTCGATGTTGATGCTGCCGAGCTGCGATTCGAGCGCCGTCGTCAAGCTCGCGTCTCCCTCGCGCGAGAGGTCCGCGGCCGAGAGGCTCTGGACGGTTCCGGGGACCTTGTCGGCGTCGATCGACGCTCCGGGGATCGCTGTGGCCTGCACCACCACCGTCGCGAGCGCCGGCTGCTCGGCCGAAGGCTGCTGCTGGGCGAGCGCCGGCGCGGCGAGCGTCGTGAGGCCGAGCATCGCGGCGCAGGGCGCCCAACGGGCGGCAAAACTAGTCAGCATGATGGTCGTGGAACTCCGTCTCGAGGACGGCGCATATCACCAGCGCCCGGCGGACCCTGTCCAGGGAAAACTTCCCGATGTGGAGCCCGGTATCTCGTATACTTCGGCGCCCGAAGTCCGGATCTCACCGAGGTGCGCCGTGTCCGACGATCTGCAATCCGAGCTCGAGCGCCTGCGAGCCGAGAACGAGCGGTTGAGAAGCTCGGCGCGCGGCAAGCTCGCGATGAAAGTGAGCGAGAAAGGCGCTCTGTCCGTCTACGGCATGGGCCGCTTCCCCGTGACGCTCTACAAGGAGCAGTGGCTGCGGCTTCTCGCCATGGCGGAGGAGATCAAGGCGTTCATCGAGGCGAACGGCGCGAGCCTCAAATCGAAGGACTGAGCCGGCACGCGGGCGGGGTCGCCCGCTTACCAGTCGGACGCGTTGACACTCGCCGTCAAGTGCACGGGAGTGCTCTCGCCGGGGCGCAGTGACAATCGATAGCCGGTCCACCACAGATTCCGCGCGGCACCGACCTGATAGAAGCTCTCGCGCGGATAGGCTCCCCGGCTCATCATGGCGAACACCGGCTGCGAACAGACATAGAGCGCTCCGCGGATGGGCTTCGCCTCCGCAAGGGTGACGGTGAAGGTCATCAGCTCTTCATCGCCCGAGCGGTGATCGAGGCTCGCGTCGCCATCGACGGACGTGTGCGCGATGCTCGGGTCGCGACCGACGGCGTCACTCAGCGCGCTGCACAGCGCCCGCGCGCTGGCAGCCGCGCGGATACCCTCGGCATAGGCGCTTTGGTCGGTGTCCGGCACGAACGCAGCGTCCGCTCCGGGCACGCCCCAGTGCTTGAGACGCGTCGAGTTGATCGTGACCGCGATG
>JASHYG010000241.1 GCA_030043215.1 Gammaproteobacteria bacterium | reverse complement strand
ATCGCCGCCAGGCCTACGGCAGCCGCCACGGTGAGCCACTCCAGCGCTCGCATGGCGGGCGAGCGCAGGCGCTCGACGGGCTCGAGCCCGGCGGTCAGCTCCGCGATCAGCTTCTCAGTGTCCATCCCGCTCCTCGAACAGCCGGCGCAGCGCCTTCACGGCCCGGTGAACGTTGACCTTCAGCGCCCCGACCGACTGGCCCGAAGCCGCCGCGGCCTCGGTGAGACTCATCTCCTTGAGCTTCAAGGACTCGATCGCCTCGCGCTGCCGCGGCGGCAGGCGCTGAAGCAGCTGCCCCAGCTCCTGCGCCGCACGGACGCCCTCTCCTTCTCTATTCGCCGCGACCTCGGTAAAGGTTTCACCGGCCTCAGCATTCGCGGCGAGGCTCTCTTCCTGCCCCGGCTCGAAGCCGTCGCCTGCGCCCGTATCGTCCGCCTGCACTTCGTGGCGCTCCACGCGCCGCCGGCGTCGCAGAACATCGATGCTGCGCCGCGACGCGATCGCAGCCAGCCACGGTGTGAAGGGTCGCCGGGGATCATAGGTGTGGCGCACGCGATGGACGGTAAGGAGCGTATCCTGCACGATGTCCTCCACATCGCTGCGCTCGCTGCAGCGGCGGCGAGCCAGTGCACGCACGAAGGGCGTGATCTCGTGCAGCAGACGCTCGTATTCACGGCGCTCGCCAGCTTGCGCCGCGTGCATGAGCCGCGCCCAGGATCGGTCCCGTTCTCGGCGCTCGGAATCACCCTGCATGGGGCGCAGTGTAACCTTTTGCCCGCCCCGGCGAATTGTCTCTCGAGGTCTCAATTCCGGGGCCGTGCCAACGAAGAGGAAGCCATGATGAACAAGTACGCATCCGCCGTTTCCACCCTGTCCGTCGCGATCGGTCTGGCGCTCGGCGCCGGCGCCACGGCAGTCCGCGCCGCCGACGCGCCGCAGGCCGCCAAGGACAGCGCCACCCAGTTAGAGAAGTGCTACGGCATCAACCGCGTGGCCAAGAACGACTGTGCCGCGGGAGTCCATTCCTGCGCCGGCCAGGCGACGCGCGCCCGCGATCCGAAGTCCTTCGTGCTGCTGCCGGCGGGCGCTTGCAGCAAGATTGACGGTGGCTCACTCAAGCCGATGTAGCCCCAGGTGACCCCTCGATCAGCGACGGCCGGCGAGAGCACCGTGAGCATCGACACCCTTCGGGCGACGCCGCCGGGCACCAGCCCGATTCCCGCCGGGGCCATCCCCCGCGCGGCGGGGATCGGGCTGCGCTTTCCGCACCACCGGCGCTTCATGGAGGAGCGCCCGGGCGTCGCCTGGCTCGAGGCGCACGCCGAGAACTACCTCGGCGGCGGCACCGTGCGGCACTGCCTGGATGCCATCCGGCGCGACTATCCGCTCTCGCTGCACGGAGTGGGCCTGTCGCTCGGCAGCGCAGAGGGGCTCGATGAGCGGCACCTGCAGCGCATTGCCGCCCTGGTGAGCGAGGTGCAGCCGCAGCTCGTCTCCGAGCACCTCTCATGGAGCGTCGTCGGAGGGCACTATCTCGCGGACCTGCTGCCGCTACCGATGACCGAGGAAGCTCTCGGTGTGGTGTGCCGGCACGTGATGCAGGTCCAGGAGCAACTGGGGCGGCGCATTCTCGTCGAGAACCCGTCCACCTACGTTCAATTCGAGCACTCGAGCATTCCGGAGTGGGAGTTCCTGGCGGAGGTCGCGCGCCGCACGGGCTGCGGCGTGCTCTGCGACGTGAACAACATCTATGTGAGCGCGTGCAACCACGGATGGAGCGCCGAGACCTATTTGCGCTCGCTGCCCGCGGCGGCGATCGAGGAGATCCATCTCGCCGGACATGCGACCCGCGCACTCGACGATGGCAGCGTGGTGCGCATCGACGATCACGGATCGCGGGTGGCGCCGCCCGTCTGGGGCCTGTACGAGCAGGCTTTGCAACTCTACGGACCGAAGCCGACGCTGATCGAGTGGGACACGGACATCCCCGCGCTCGAGGTGCTGATGGACGAGGCGGCACATGCCCAGCATCTGATCGAGGGCGTCCGGCTCGATGGCGTCGGGCTGGAGGGCGGCCGGCGCCCGGAGGAGGCGTGCCATGCCGGCGCTGCTTGAGGTGCAGCAGGCGATGTCGCGCTGCTTGCTCGGCGGCGAGATGCCGACGCTGGTGCCCGGTCTCGACGCTGCGGCGCTCGAGCGTCTCTCGATCTACCGCAACACCTGCCGCAGCACGCTCCTCAACGCGCTGCGCCTGTCCTTCCCGGCCGTGCAGCGGCTCGTCGGCGAGGAGTTCTTCGAGGGCGCCGTGCAATGCTTCATCGACGAGGGGCCGGGCGGCATACCGGACAGTGCCTGGCTCTACGAGTACGGCGGCGAGTTCGCCGCCTTCCTGGCCTCGTTTCCGCCCGCCGCGGGGCTCCCGTACCTCAGCGACGTCGCGCGCCTGGAGTGGGCGGTCAACCGCGCGCTCCATGCGCCCGATGCGGAGCGGCTCGATGTGGTGCACCTCGCATCGCTAATCGGCGGCCGCGCGGACGCGCGGCTCATTCCGCACGCGTCGATCTGCCTGCTCTCACTGCAATATCCCGCGGATAGAATCTGGCGCGCCGTGCTCGAGGAGGACGACGCGGCTCTCGCGGCCGTCAACTTGTCCGCCAGTCCCGTCCGGCTATTGATCGAGCGCGACGACACCGGCGTGCAGGTCCAGCGGCTGCACGAGGCGGCCTGGACGCTCGCGAAGCGGCTGTGCGCCGGTCTGCCGCTGTGCGAGGCTCTCGATTCAATCCCGTCCGGCGCGGGGTCCCGCGACACCACCGCTGCCCTGCTCGCCGAGCAACTGTCGGCGCGGCGCTTCATCGGCGCGAGGCTGCCCGACTGCACCCCTCCAGGAGACCCGGAATCATGAGCACTTCATCCGCCGATACCCTGCCCGCCCGCTCGGGAGTCACTGCTTCGGCCGAGCGGGTCGTCGGCTGGCTCCAGCGGGTGCCCTACAGCATTCTCGCGCTCCCGCTGCGCTTTGCGATCGCGACGGTGTTCTGGGACTCCGGCACCGAGAAGCTCGCCGACTGGAACGCCACGCTGGAGCTGTTTCGCACCGACTACAAGGTACCGCTGCTCCCGCCCGACTTCGCCGCGCACCTCGCAGCATCGATCGAGCTGTC
>JASHYG010000240.1 GCA_030043215.1 Gammaproteobacteria bacterium | reverse complement strand
AGCACACCAACCTCCTCGCGCGCGACGCCGGCTCGTGGTTCTTCCTCGGGGAGATCCTGACGGACTTGCCCCTGCCTACGGACGCGCCTGCAAGCAGCCACTGCGGCACCTGCGAGGCCTGCATCGCAGCCTGCCCGACGCGCGCCATCGTTGCGCCCTACCGGCTCGATGCGCGGCGCTGCATCTCGTATCTCACGATCGAGAACAAGGGGCCCATTCCGGCGGAGTATCGCGAGGCCATCGGCAATCGCATCTACGGGTGCGATGACTGCCAGCTCGTGTGCCCGTGGAACAAATTCGCGCGGGACGCGAGCCACCCGGACTTCAAGGTGCGCCATGGGCTCGATGCGCCCCGGCTCACCGACCTCTTCGCCTGGACCGCGCGGGAGTTCGATGAGCGGATGCCGGGCTCGGCGATCTACCGCATCGGCTACGAGCGCTGGTCGCGCAACATCGCCGTCGCGCTCGGCAACGCGCCAACGTCCTCGCATGTCATTGCGGCCCTGCAGCGGCGACGCGAGGATCCATCGGCGCTCGTGCGGGAGCACGTCGCGTGGGCGCTCGAGCGCCACGTGGGCCCTAGCGGGTGACCTGGACGTTGTCGATGAGCCGCGCGCGTCCGAGCCGAGCGGCCGCCAGCACGACGAGCTCGCGCGAGTGCGGACTCGGTGGGCCCAGATCGCGCGTCCGGACCGAGAAGTACTCGGGCCGCAACCCGGCGCTCTCGAGCGCTGCGGTCCCGGCTCCCTCGATGCCCGCAAAGTCCGAGTCCCCGGAGGCGAGGCGCGCCGCGGCCCGCCCGAGCTCCTCGAAGATCCGGGGAGCGACCTGCCGCTCCGCGGGCGTCAGGTATCGATTGCGCGAGCTCATCGCAAGCCCGTCACTTTCGCGCACCGTGGGGGCCGCGACGATCTCGACCGGCATGCAGAGGTCGGCGACCAGGCGGCGGATGACGGTGAGCTGCTGATAGTCCTTCTCTCCGAACACCGCCATGTCCGGCTCGACGATGTGGAAGAGCTTCGTGACGACCGTGGCGACGCCCTCGAAGTGCCCGGGACGGAACTGGCCGCACAGAATCGTGGACAGCTCCGGCACCTCGATGCGGACCGAGCGCTCGAGGCCCCGTGGATAGATCTCGGCGACATCCGGCAGGAACATGAGGTGGCAGCCCGCGGCGGCGAGCATCCGCTCGTCCTCGCGCGGCGTGCGCGGGTAGTGCGCGAAGTCCTCGTTGGGCCCGAACTGCATCGGGTTCACGAAGATGCTCGCGACGAAGCGGTCGCCGTGGCGCGCGGCCGCCTCGATGAGGCTCACGTGGCCGGCGTGGAGGTTGCCCATCGTCGGCACGAAGGCGATACGCCGGCCCTCCCTGCGCCACTCGCGGGCGCGCTCGCGCACCGCGGCGACGGTCGTGACGGTCTCCATCAGAAGCCGTGCTCCGGCGCGGGATACTCGCCCTTCTTCACGGCCTCGACGTAGCGCTTCAACGCCTCGAGGCTCGTCCCGGCCCCCCCCATGAAATTGCGCACGAAACGCGGCTTGCGGCCGGTCGTGATGTCGAGGATGTCGTAGAGCACGAGGATCTGCCCGTCGGTGCCGGGGCCCGCTCCGATGCCGATCACCGGCACATCGAGCTCCGCGGTGATGGCCTGACCGAGCTCCGAGGGAATGCACTCGAGCAGCACCATGTCCGCGCCGGCCCGCTCGAGATCCTTCGCGCTGCGCCGCATCCGCTCACCCGCGGCCGCGTCGCGCCCCTGCACGCGGAAGCCCCCGGTCTTGTGCACGGACTGCGGCTTGAGCCCGAGGTGCGCACAGACCGCGATGTCGTGCGCCGCGAGGAACTCGACGATCTCAACCTGGCCCGCTCCGCTCTCGAGCTTCACCATCTTCGCGCCCCCCTCCTGCATCAGCCGCACGGAATTGGCGAGCGCGTGCTCCTTCGAGGGGTAGCTCATGAAGGGCAGATCGGCCATGAGGAAGGGCCGGCCAAGGCCGCGCGCGACCGCGCGGCAGTGGTACACGACGTCGTCCACCGTCACGGGGACGGTCGTGTCGTGGCCCTGAATGACCATGCCGAGCGAGTCGCCGACGAGGACCACGTCCGTGCCCGCCTCGTCCACAAGGACGGCGAAGCTCGCATCGTAACAGGTGAGCGCGGCGATCTTCTCCCCTCTCGAGCGCATGTCCCGGAGCGTCGCGAGAGTGACCGGCGGGCGAGCCGAGTCGCGCAGCTGCAGATGAGTATACATAGCTCTCAGATGGTACGACTGCGCAGGGGGTTGTAATAGAGCCGCCCGCGCCTCATGCGCGAGATCGCGGCGAGCAGCTCATCGTAGTCGGCCTCGTTGCTGATGGGATCGATCGCGGCCGCATTGACGATCAGCAAGGGGGCCGCCTCATACTCATGAAAGAACCGGGCGTAAGCCTCGTTGAGCCGCTCGAGGTAGTGCCGCTCGATGTGCCGCTCGTACTCGATTCCGCGCTTGGCGATGCGCTCCAGCAGCACGTCCACGGGCGCCTGCAGATAGACCACCAGGTCCGGCTTCGGCGCCGTCGCGCCGAGCTTGGCGTGCACCTGCTCGTAGAGGCCGTATTCGTCCTCATCGAGCGTGATGCGCGCGAACAGCCGGTCCTTCTCGAGCAGGTAGTCCGCGACCCGCACCGGCGCGAACAGGTCCTGCTGGTTGAGCGCGGCGAGCTGCTGCGTGCGCTGGAAGAGGAAGTAGAGCTGGGCGGGGAACGCCCCCACGCGCGGATTGCGATAGAAGCGCTCGAGAAAGGGATTCTGGGAGGCCTGCTCCAGCACTGGCTCGCCCGCGAGGCTCTCGCAGAGCTTGCGCGCGAGACTCGTCTTGCCGACACCGATCGGACCCTCGATGACGACGAAACGGAAAGTTGGAGCGGCGGACGTCATGGGACTCAATCGAGGTCAAACCTGCGCGGCAGAGGCAACGGTTGCAACGGCTCCATCCTCGAGTGCCCAGATGGCCTCGGATGAGACCCGTCTCACCAGATCGGACACGCGCCCGAGCCCGGGGACATCGAGGTCGGGAGCGATGTCCGCCAGAGGATACAGAACGAAGTTGCGTTCCACTATGCCGGGATGGGGCAGCGTGAGCTGCGGCTCGCTCCTGCGCTCGCGGCCGTAGACGAGGAGGTCGAGATCGAGTATGCGCGGCCCCCACCTCTGCCGCGCGTCCGGCCGGCCGAAGGCTCGCTCGATGGCGCGCAGCTCCGCGAGCAACGCCGGCGGCTCGAGCTGGGTGAGGACGCCGGCGGCGGCGTTGACGAAATCAGGCTGGGCCGTGGGCCCCAGGGGATGCGAGCCGTACAGCCGTGAGCGCAACGCGAGCCAGACGCCGGCAATGCGCGCGATCTGCTCCAGGGCGCGCACGACCTGCGCGCGGGGGTCGGCGAGATTGCTGCCGAGGCCGATGTAGGCCGGCTGCCAGATCGT
>JASHYG010000021.1 GCA_030043215.1 Gammaproteobacteria bacterium | reverse complement strand
TCGAGCTCTCCACGTCCGGCCCGCGCGTCGCGGCGCGGGTCGCGCAGGGGCTCGCCGCGAAGGGTATCGCCTTCGTCGATTCCCCGGTGAGCGGTGGAGTGGCGGGCGCACGCGCCGGAACGCTCGCCGTGATGGTGGCCTGCGAGCGCGCCGAGTTCGAGCGGCTCGAGCCCCTGCTCAAGGCCATCGGCAAGCCGTTTCACGTCGGAGAGCGGCCCGGGCTCGGGCAGATGATGAAGCTCGTCAACAACCTGCTCTCCGGCGCGGCGCTCGCGATCACCTCGGAGGCGATGCTGCTCGGCACGAAGGCGGGCCTCGATCCGGAGACGATGATCGACGTGATCAATGCCGGCAGCGGCCGCAACAGCGCGAGCCAGGACAAGTTCCCCAAGTCGATCCTGCCGCGGCGGTTCGATGCGGGCTTCGCCACACGGCTCATGTTCAAGGATTTGAAGCTCTGCATGGAGGAGGCCGAATCGCTCGGCCTCACCCTCTGGGTCGCGAGCGCCGTCCGCCAGCTGTGGCTCAAGACCTTCAACGAGGTCGGTCCGGATCAGGACTTCACGACCATCATGCGCTGCGTCGAGGGCTCGACGGGCATCGAGGTTCGGGGCCGCGCGGCAGGACGCTCGCGCGGCTGAGGCGAGCTACGCGGCCGGGCGACCGCGCACGAGCGAAGGCGTCTCGAGCTTCTTCGCGGTGAGGAAAATCAGCCGTTGCAGCGACTGGTCGCGCGCGGCGTCCCGGAAGCCGGCGAGCTGCGCTTCGAGCTCCGCGTCGCTCTTCGCGTGGTACACCATGCGCTTGAAGTTGCTCGCCTCTGGGGAGGCGTGCTCGAGAAAGGCCCGCCGGCGCTCATCCGAGTAGCGGTCGAGCACATCCTCGCCCACCTCGCCATGAATGACGGCGGCGAGCGCCTCGTACAGCACGTAGGCGTCGTAGAGGCCCGAGGTGAGCCCGAGGCCGCCGGTCGGGTTCGTGATGTGCGCCGCATCGCCCGCGAGCACCACGCGGCCCGCGCGCATGCGCTCCGCGCAACGCTGGTGCATGCGGTAGGGCGAGTACTGCACGAGCTCATAGTCTTTGCTGCCCGGCAGGGCGACGCTGAAGTAGGCCGGCATGCGCTCGAGGATGGTCTCCTCCGGCAGGCTGTCGTCCTCGCAGTACGTGCAGCGCCACAGGCCCGTGTGGTCGATGCGGGCAACGATCGCCCCATACGGCGCGTCGATCACCACGTTCGCCGCAGCGTAGCCGTACTTCGCGAAGTCGTAGCGGATGTTGGTCGCCACGAAGCGCTCGGGCCAGGTCATGCCGTCCATGCTGAGCCCGAGCAGCTGCCGCACCGTGCTGTGTCCGCCGTCCGCGCCGACCACCCAGCCGGCATCGAGCTCCACCGGTCCACCCGGAGTGTCCGTCCGCAGAGTCACGCCCGCTCCATCCTGGCTCAAGCCGACCACCCGCGAGCTCCACTGCACGCGCGCATGCGGGAAGCGCAGCAGGTGCTCGAGGATGATCCCGGCAAGCTTGTCTTGGCCCAGGTGCACCTGGTAGGGATGGGTCACATCGCCCGCGAGCGCGCTCATGCTGAGACGGATCCGCTCGCCCGTCTTCGGCACGATGATGCACAGCTCCGGATTGGTGAAGCCGACCCGGATCGCATCGCAGAGGATGCCCACGCGATCGAGCCCGTCGAGCACGGCCCAGTGATAGACGACGGCGCGCGGGGAGTTGACGATGGCGGGCTCGGATTCCAGTACCGTGACATCCACACCGGCCTGTGCAAGTCCGAGAGCGGTGACCAACCCGGTCGGGCCGGCGCCGACGACGATGACGTTATTGCGCTTCATCGCTCGCCGGCTCCCGGGTCGCCGACTCGGACCTCGTCTTCGACCGCGTTGCCGCGCTTCGGGACGAGGATGACGCGCTCGAACGTCATGAACACCGTGCCGTCCGCCTTCAGTCCCCGAGTGCGCACCGTGACGATACCCTGTGTGGGCCTCGAGGCGGACTCGCGCTTGGCGAGTACCTCGGACTCGGCGTAGATCGTGTCGCCTGGGAAAACCGGCGCCGCAAGCTCGATGCGGTCCCAGCCGAGGTTCGCGACGGCCTTCTGGCTCACGTCGCTCACGCTCATGCCGACGACCATCGAGAGGGTAAGGCAGCTGTTCACGACCGGGCGGCCGAACTCGGTCTTCGCCGCATACGCGGCATCGAAGTGCAGCGGATGGGTGTTCATCGTGAGCAGCGTAAACCAGGTGTTGTCCGCCTCCGAGATGGTGCGGCCGGGACGATGCTCGTAGACGTCCCCGACGTTGAAATCCTCGTAGTAGCGGCCGCGGCTCTCGCGCCGGCGCGATGGTCCGATCGGAGTTGAGGCGGCGGCCATTCGGCGACTCGATCTAGGCTCGATCTAGGGCTTAGAGGGCGGCGCGCCGAGCAAGCTCTCGTTGTCCGCGCCGATCGGAGAGCATACGGCCTGCGCAAGGCGCTCGCCATTCAATCGGATGGGGTTGGCGAGAACCCTGAGGCTCGGCCGGTCGGGATGCGCAACCGTCGCGATCATCCCCGAGCGGGCGACGAACGGATTGTCGAGAGCCTGTGGGAGATCGTGGACCGGCGCGATCGGCAGCCGCTCCCCGAGCTCGCGCAGCCAGTGCTCCGTCGAGTGCCGGGAGAACTCCGCGTCGAGGCAGGCGGTGAGCGCCTCGGAATTGCGGTGCCGCAGCTGCGCGGTGGCGAATCGAGGATCGCGCTGCAAGTCCGGCCGGCTGAGCCCCTCAGCGAGCGCGCTCCAGAACTTCTCCTTCATGCACATGACGTACACCCACCCATCCGAGGTGGCATAGGTCTGCACCGGACCGATGGCGAAGTGAGCGCTGCGCGCCGTCCGGCCGGAGACGTGCCCCTCGTTGAGGTACCACGTCGCGACGTAATTGAGCTGGTGCAGCGCCACGTCGAACAGGGAGACGTCGACATCGCAGCCCCGTCCGGTCTGCCTCGCCTGGAGCAGACAGGCGAGCAGGCCCACGATGCCCGTCATGCCGCTCATGAAGTCGATAGTCGAGGTGCCGAACCGCGCGGGCGGACCGTCAGGCTCGCCGGTGAGGCTCATGAGCCCCGCCTCCGCCTGCATGAGGTAGTCGTAACCCGGCCGCGCTGCCCGCTCGTTGTCGCGTCCGTAAGCCGAGATGTGCAAGCAGACGATCGCCGGATTGAACGCCGAGAGGCTCGCATAGTCGAGACCGAGCTTCGCCGGGACATCGCCCCGCAGGTTGTTGATGACGGCGTGCGCACCGGTGACCAGCCGCTCGAGCGCACGGCGACCCTCCGTCGAGGTGAGATCGAGGGTGACGCTCCGCTTGTTGAGATTCCAGCCCTGGAAGTACTCGCTGTCGGCGGCACCGAGCGCATAGGGGCCCCCGTAACGCGCGGCGTCGCCGCCCGTGAGCGCGTTCTCCACCTTGATGACCTCCGCGCCGAGATCCGCGAGGAACATCGAGCCGTAGGGCGCGGCGGCAAACTGCTCGAGCGCGAGCACACGGATGCCTCGCAGGGGCCGCAGGGGCTCGGGCGTCGCGGGCACCTGGGGCGCCTGGGGCGCCTCGGGCGCCGCCGATACTTCGGGCGCCGTCACGGAGGGTTTCGCTTGATCCATTGCCGCGAGATGACGATGCGCTGCATCTCGTTCGTCCCCTCGCCGATGCACGTCAAGGGGGCGTCGCGATAGAGCCGCTCGACGTCATACTCCTTCGAGTATCCGTAGGCGCCATGGATCCGCATGGCCTCGATGCTGTTCTCGAGCGCCGCCTCGGAGGCGAAATACTTCGCCATGCCCGCCTCCATGTCGCAGCGGCCTCCGCGGTCGAAGGCCCTCGCGGCATCGAGCGTCAGGAGCCGGGCCGCGCGCGCCCGCGTCACCATCTCGGCGAGCTTCAACTGGATGGCCTGGTGCTCGCAGATCGGCTTACCGAACGTCCTGCGGGACTGCGAGTACTGCGTCGCGAGCCGCAGGGCTCCCTCGGCGATACCGACCCCTCGAGCCGCGACGTTGATGCGGCCCAGCTCGAGGCCGCCGGTCGCCTGATAGAAGCCCTGCCCCTCGACCGCCCCGATGAGGTGGTCCGCAGGGATGCGGTAGCCGGAGAAGCTGAGCTCGGCCGAATCGATCGACTTGTAGCCGAGCTTCTGGAGGCGCTGGCCGGCGCGCATGCCCTCCCGCTTCGGAGCGATGAACAGGCTCATGCCCTTGTGGCGGGGCTCGGCGGCGGGATCGGTCTTCACGAGCAAGGCGAAGCACGAGCCCTCGACGGCGTTCGTGATCCACGTCTTGGTGCCGTCGATGACGTAGCTGTCCCCCTCGCGCCGCGCGGTCGTGCGGATGCCCTGCAGGTCGGTGCCGCCGTTCGGCTCCGTGAGCGCGATGCCGCCGCGGATCTCGCCGGTCGCGAGCCTCGGCAGCCAGTGCGCCTTTTGCTCCGGCGTCCCGAACCGCTCGATGGCGAGCGCGAGCATCAAGTGCGAGTTGAAGATGCCGGTGATCGACATCCAGACGGCGGAGATGCGAATGACGATCTCGGCGTAGGTCGCCGCGGGAAGCCCGAGCCCGCCATACTCCTCGCCGATGGTTGCGCCGAAGAGTCCGAGCTCCTTCATCTGCTCGACGAGGCCGGCCGGATAGCGATCCGCATGGTCGTACTCGCGGACGATCGGGCGCACGTCCCGCTCGAGCCACCGATCCACGGCCGCGAGGAGCTGGGCCTCCTCGGCGGCGTCGAGCTCGCGCACGATTCTATCGACTGGCCGATCCGGCGCCGGCCGGGGCTTTCGCGGGCGGCGCGCTCGCGAGCCCGAAGGCGACCTCGCGGCCGTTGGCCGCCACGAATCCGTTGACGAAGCCCCCGTCGCGCCCGTCCTTGCGGGGGTTGTACCTCACCCGGATCTTGTCGCCGACCCGGACCATGTTGGGCCGCCAGCCGGCGCGGTAGAAGTTGTTGACGCTGTGGCCCTCGAAGTCCACGGCATGCGTCTTGCCCTCGCTGCCTGGCACGACGAGCGTGAGGCTCATGTGAGGGTTGATGACGCGAATGCTCTGGACGACGCCGGACACCCAGACGTTCTTGGTGAAGTCGTACATCGCAGCCGAATGGTGTGCGAAGGCGCTCGAAAGACCCCCTGCGGCGAGGGCCACCGTCAACAGCGCCGTGCGTATTGCTTTGCTCATGGTCTGAACTCCATCGTCCGTTGCGGTGCATCCGTACCGGCTGCTTCGAAACCGATCACTGGTCCGCGGCGGTGGCCGAAGCCGCGTGCCCCTTCTCGAGCGCCTGCAGGTGATCGAGCCAAGCCTCCTCGTCGCACTCGTAGGGGAGCAGGATACCCTTCGGATCGAGCGTCCACTTCTTCTCGGCCGTCACCGGCCGGGTGTAGAAGGTCGGGTCTGTCAGGGTCCAGTCGTCCACGAGCACCTTCGCGCCTCCGACCGGCTTCGCCAGATGATACCGCTCGACGATGCGGGCGTCGGCGCTATGCGGATACGTCTGGTCCACTTGCTCCTTGAGGGACGTGGTGGTGACGACGAGCGTGTCGCCCTCCCAGCGCGCCACGGAGTAGCCCTGGCGGTCCGGCACTCGATCGCTCTCGGGAATGACCTTGTCGCCGAGGTAGAGCTGGCGGATCTCACTCCAGGCCTCGTAGAGGACCACGATCAAGTCGGGAGTCTGGACGATCTCCATCGGATAGCCGCCGGAGAACATCATGTTGGCGGGCATCCCCGAGCCCAGGCAGTGGGCTCCGGGATTGTCGGAAGTGGGGCTCACGAGCGCCTGGTAGGCGTCCACTTTCTGCTGGGCGAGGGGCGTGAACGGCAGGGCGGGTCTGCGCCCCCGCACGAACCGGCGGAGCGCTCCCGGGTCCACGTACTGCCCCCACACGCCCGAGAAGCTCGGGTGCTGCGCGGGCGCCGCCTGCGCGAGCGGCAGGCTCAGGCAGCAGACCGCCACCGCAGCCGCCAAGAGCTCAAGCCCGTTCCCGATAGGTCCTCGCATGCGCTCCTCCTCCGGTCCCCCACATCGGTGTCGGGGCCACGGCTACTGATGTGATGGGGCCGCGGCTACTTCGGGGCCGGGGTTGCCTTCACGTGGCTCCCCTTCTCCGCGGCGGCGTGCCCCTCCGAGGTGCTCGGCAGATTCTCATTGAGGTTCGGCAGGCACTCGTTCTCGGGGATGTCACTGTAGTCTTCGCGGATCCAGCGCTTGGTGCTCTTCCACTCGCCCTTCCACATGTCCGGATCGGTCATCGTGAACTCATCCTGGAGCGTGTGGCCACCATCGCGCAGCGTGATGCGCTCGACGATATGGAGCTTCTCCGAGATCGGGATCCCCATGTCGATGTAGTGATGGTCCGTCGCGAAGTACTGCGTATCGACGATGAGCGCGTCCTTCGTCCAGTGTCCGATCGACTCGCCGTTGTAGGTGTCGATCACGGTGTCGAAGGATGTGTGCTGGCGCCCATCGGTATAGATGACGCGCACGCTGTCGAAGAAGCTGTCGATCACATAGACCGCGGTCGGCAGCTGGATGATGGCGATCGGCCACACCCGGGTCAGGATCATGGGCATGCCGATCGGCCAACACTGACCGCTCGCGTCGCGGTAGGACTTGCCCGCCTTCGCCGCCGCGGCGGCCTCCTTCATCGCGTCCTGTCCCGCCTGGTAGAACTGCGGATACGGCGGACCGAACATGAAGTCCGCGAAGGAGTGACGTAGATTGATGAACCAGTTTCCCGTCAGATTGAACGGAGGCTTCGGGCGCGGCTTCGCGAGGTTCTGCGGAGCGAGCGCCCCGTAGTAACCGTCGTGCTTCTGCGCAAGCTGCTCTTCCTGGTCCGGGGCGAGCCCCCGGTTGCGCGGCTGCTGCGCGTGGGCCGCCACCGCCGCGAGCGCCACAGCCGCCGCGAGCGCCCACGCGAGGAATCCCCCGGATGCCGACCTGTTCATGCTGCCCCCTTGAGTGCGCCGCTCGGACCGGAAAGTCTCACCTTGCGTCCGTACGGCTCTGCTCGCCGCCGAGGACTTTACCGTTCGGCAGGACGATGGAGACGTACTGGCCACCGGGTGTCCCGTCCCGCAACGGCCTTACCGTCACCGTGACCTTGTCTCCCGGCTTGATCGTCGTGCGCTTCCAGCCCACGCGGACGAGATTGTTGGGACTGTTCATCTCGACCGCCCACACCGAGGTGGTACCGTCCTTGTTCGCCACGTCGACCTTGAAGCTCGTATGGGGGTTCGTCCAGTGAAAGTCGATGATGGTGCCCGTCACCGTCACCCTCTTCGTCAGGTCGAACATGGCCCCGGAGTGGTGCACGAAGGCAGGCGTCGAGAAGAGCACGAGCACCGCGCAGCCGATGACCTTCGCAGGCCACCCCGCGAGCGAGCGACGCCCCTGCGCCGACAAGCGGCGCTTGCGAGAATCCTCCCGCTGTTGCAGCTCCGCATCAGTAATCATTGTCTCGCTCCTCAATAGCCTGCCGCTCTGCGGGCAGTAGCCGATCCCCGCGCGGCAGACGCATGGCCCTGCCCCGTTGTTGACTGGTCAATGTTACCGCCCGGCGGTCACGGCTGCTACCCGCCACGCGGTTCATTACGGAAATTCCACCCCCGTTCATCTTAGCTCGACAGGGGAGACGGCGCTTCAA
>JASHYG010000239.1 GCA_030043215.1 Gammaproteobacteria bacterium | reverse complement strand
AGGTAGCGGAGCGAGGAGTCCTGCAGGACGTAATTGATGAATGGCGTGAGATAGGAGCAGGGAACGCCCGCGTACCACTCGAAGCCCCGCATGCGCGCGGCCTCGACGAACTGACGCGCCTCAATCACCCGTCTCGTCCGCGCCTGGCCCCCCGCCGAGCGGCGTCTGGGCGTGTGCAAAGTCGGTCGCGCGGCGGAAGTCCTCGAGGTCGTTGACTCCGCGCCAGTGGCCGTGCACGTAGAGCACCTCGATCCTCGAGCCGCTCGCAATCAGCGCGTTCAGCAGTTGCGGGACATCGAGCGTGTCGAAGTCGGCCCGGGCGCGCAATTCGCCGAGCAAGCCCTTCAAGCGAGCGAGCCCCGCGCGGCTCACGTTGAGCAGGCCAATCCAGCGACCTTGCGCGGCCTCCGCGGGCGCGGGCGGCGCGAGCATGGCCGGCGCGGAAGCGTGCCGGCCTTCCGCGGCGCTGCAGATTTTCTGCAGCAGCACCTGCGTGCCGAACAGGCCGCGATCGTCGCTGCGCGAACAGTAGGCGAAATCGCGTACGGTGCGGTTGCTCGCGGCCGTCGCAGAGGAGTCCACCACCACGGTGAAATCGGCCTGGCTCTCGACCAGATCGCGCAGGACGTAGCTGCGGAACAGCAGATCCCCGTAGGAGATCACTGCGTCGGAATCGAGGGCATCGATCGCGCAGGCGAGCGATGCGAGCTCGCCGGTCTCCGCGTAGCGCTCGTTCACGACCAGCTTGATCCCGGCCGTGTCGATCGCATCCGCCCGATAGCCTCCGACCACCGTGATGTCGTTGATGCTCTCCTTCTTGAAGCTGTCGACCAGCCAGCGCAGGAGCGGCTTTCCGGCAATGGGCAGCATCACCTTCGGCCGGTCCACCGTGACGGCCTCGAGCCCGCGGCCGCGGGTGGCGGCCAGCACGATCGCCGCGCGCGCGGGTCCCGAGGAGGCGAGGTAGAGCCGCTCGGCGACGGAATACTCGTCGGCGTCCTGCAGGCGAAAGATCTCCGCGACCGGCACGATCCGGTCCTCGACGTTCACGAGCGTCTCGCTCCCGTGGATCTCCCTCGCGACGCTCTGCATCGCGGAGGCGGCCGCCCGCAGAATGTGGTTCGCCCAGATGACGACGCTGATGCCCGCCGCGCGAAATACCTCCGTCGGCGTGCTGTAGTAGCGCGTCGGGACGATCACGATCGGCGAGCGGCCTGCCCACTCGCGCGCAAATGTGACGATCTCGTCCGGCTTCGAGAGCTTGCTGTGGATCAGGATGGCGTCCGCGCCGGCGCGCCGGTAGGCCTCGGCCCGCCGCAGCGCCTCGTCCATGCCCCAGCCCGCGATGAGCGCCTCGACGCGGGCGACGATCGAGAAGCTCGGATCGCCCTGGGTGTCCTTGCCCGCGGCAATCTTGCCGGCGAACTCCCCGATGTCGGCGAGCGGCTGGCGCTCTCCGTTCAGGAAGCTGTTGGTCTTCGGAAACTGCTTGTCCTCGATGCAGACGCCGGCGATCCCGCGCTGCTCGAGCTTGCGCACCAGGCGGCGCATGTTGTTGAAGTTGCCGTAGCCGGTGTCGCCGTCGAGCAGGATCGGCAGATCGCTCGCGTCGGCCATGAACTCGAGCATCTCGACCACTTGCGTCCAGCTCGCCTCGTTGTTGTCACGGACGCCGAACTGCGCCGAGATCGCGAGCCCCGACGCCCAGATCCCGCGAAAGCCCGCCTCTCGCACGATGCGCGCCGAGAGGCCGTTGTGCGCCTCCATCAGGAACTCCAGCCGATCGCTGAGCAGCATCGCGCGCAGCTTCGCGCTGCGTGTCATCGCGCGAGGGCGCTCGGCCGCCGGGTCGAGCCCGGAAGCGGCGGATGCAGCGGATGCATCAGGGCGGGTCTTGATTTGCACGGCCATGGCAGCAGTCTACAGTTGTGGTAACACCTCGGCCGCCGCGCGCGCGACGTCGCCCGGAAAATCGATCTCGATCCAGGGCAGCCCGGTGACATCGGCGACCTCGAAGGTGCGCCCGCGCTCGAGCAGCAGATCGCGCACCGCCTCCTCGTGCGGCAGATGAGCGCGCGCGGTGTCGATGTAATCGGCGACTAGAGCGGCGAGCCGGCGAGCACCCGCCTCGTCGAACCGGAAGAAGCCCACGGACTCCCCGATGGAGTCGTACTGCAGCCCGGGGGCGAGCTGCTTGCGGAGCTCGATCGGCACGCCGTCCCGCACGCACACCTTCACGGGCTCCTCGCCAGCCTCGAAGTCACGGTCCATCAGCAGCCGGTTGCCGGGCCCTTCCCCGGCGGCCAGGGCGGTCATGATGCGCTCGTGATAGAGCACGTCGGCATCCATGAGCAGCACGTCGCCGCCTCGGCCGAGAGCGTGCGCGGCCGTGTGGACCGTGAGGACGCTCCCCAGCTCGAATCTCGCGTTGAGCACGATCTGCGGCCGCGGCTGCCAGCCGAGCCGATCGAGCTCGGCCTCGACGAGCTCGTGGCGGAAACCGAGGGCCAGAACGACTTCCTCGACGCCGGCCTGCCTGAGCAGATGCAAGTGCCGCTCGAGCAGGCTCCGCCCGCCGAACTGCATCAGGCACTTGGGCCGCTGCTGGTCCGCGGCCTGCCGCAGGCGCGAGCCACGACCCGCCGCGAGAATGATGGCGCGCATGAGATCCTCTCGGGTGCCAGGTCCGGAAATAGTACAAAAATGCGCGGCCCACCGCCTCTCAAAGCCCCCCGAGCCCCGACGGCCCTGGCGCTCTTCACTCCCGGGCGGTCGCGCAGGTCACGCGGCGGCGCCACCCCCGCTCGGAGACGTACAGATAAAGCAAGCCGGGGAGGCCGAGCAGGATCTCCCTCGCCCGCTTGGCGAGCGAGAGAGCGAGCGCCGTGTCGGCCTGGAGTCCGACGAAGGGAGCGAGCAGCAGGTACCCGCCTTCCTGCACGCCGAGCGCGCCCGGTACCGCGAATGCCGCTCCTCGAATCGCCTGCCCCAGGCTCTCGAGCAGGAGGGCGCCGGCCCAGCCGACCGGGGCGCCGATGAGCTTGAGGATCAGATAGACCTCGCCCGTCCCGACGAGCCACCCGGCGAGGCTCAGCGTGAAGCTCGCGAGCGTTCGCCCACCCTCGCCGTACATCTTCTCGACCGCGAGGTCGATCGCCTCGGCGCGGCTCGTGAGCTGAGACCAGTCGCGCTTGCCGGAGAGCCGGGCGATCGCGCGCATCGACTTACTGAAGAGCCCGCGGCGCTGCACGAGGTAGAAAAGTGTCACCGGCACCACGAGCAGGATGCCGCCGACGAGCAAGGATGTGCTCACCGCCGAGTGCGCCCCGCGCACCGCAAGCCCCGCGCGCGTTGCGAGCAAAGCGACGCCGACCAGCGCAAAGATGATCTGTGCGAGGCCCTGCAAGGTCGTGCTGACCGTGATGGCCGCCACCGCGTCCTGCATCGGCATCCCGCGGTGTGAGAGGGAGCGCACCATCACCACCGGCCCTGCGACTTGGCCGACCGGCATCAGGCTGTTCGCGGACTCCCCCGCCCAGCGGGCCAGCAGCGCGTCGCGCCAGGAGGCGCGTGCCAGCACGACGTTGAACAGCACGCAGATCGCCGCCGCATCGAGCACCAGCGGCAGCAGGTGGAATGCGGCGACGAGCGTGAGGCCCCAGCCCGCCGCGGCGAGCGCCGCAAACACCTGTCCGAGTCCATGCGACACGAGCACGCCGGCAAAGAGCAGCGCCCCCGCCGTGAGAAGCCAGGTGGCCGATCGCGTCACGGCGCGCCCCGCGGCGGCCGGCGAAACACTTGCCGGAAGCCGAAATACCCCAGGGCATCCTTCACGTTGGAGATCACTCGCCACCCGAGGCGCATGCGCGGGTCGGTCACGTACTCGAACGTGAGCGTCACACGCATCTCACCTTCGCCGAGCGGCGTGATGCGATGCCGGAGGGCGTCCCCATCGAAGAAAACCAATCCGCCCGGCGGGATCCTGAGCGAGCCCGGTACGGTAGCGACGCCGGGCTCGCGGGTGTGCAGCTCGTAATCGAGGCGGCACGAGGATTCGTCGATCACCCCGAGGAGCAGCGTGTAGCGGCGGCCCGCGTAGTAAGAGGTGTCGTAGTGCCAGCCGATG
>JASHYG010000238.1 GCA_030043215.1 Gammaproteobacteria bacterium | reverse complement strand
TGCCTTCGTGGCGACCGCGAGGCCGAGCCGTGCGCCGCCGGCCCCGTTCGGGCGCACCGTCACTGCGAAGAACCCATCGCCAAGGCGCCGTCCGCGCGCGTAGACGGCCTCGAAGTCGGATTTCCGGCGCAGGCGCCGCCGCGGCGGGTGCCTCAGGCGCTCGAGGCCGGCGCCTCGTGATGGCACGCGATATCGGCTTAGGGGATGAGCTTCCTTCGACCCTTCGCGCGGCGGCGGGCGAGGACCTTGCGGCCATTCGCCGTGGCCATACGCGCGCGGAACCCGTGCGTGCGCTTGCGGCGCACCTTGCTCGGCTGGTACGTACGCTTCATTGTCCGGCGGCTCTACAAAAGGGCGGCAAGGCTAAGCCGTCCACGTGCGGGGTGTCAATACGGCCGCTCTTTAAGGTGAGGCCGCGGCAGGTATAGACTGCGCGTCCTTTTCCTCGAAGCCCGTCGATTGTCGCGGGAGGCAATGCTCCGTGGAGGCCTCGCTGTGGTCTCGCTGCATCAGCGCGCTCGAAGCCGAGCTGCCGGAGCAGCAGTTCAACACGTGGGTGCGCCCGCTGCAGGCCATCGAGGGCGTCGGCGCGCTCAAGCTGCTCGCGCCGAACCGCTTCGTCGTCGACTGGGTCAATGCGAATCTGCTGCAGCGGCTCGGGGAGCTGCTGCGCGAGGCGGTCGGTGGCGCACCGATCGTCACGGTGGAGGTCGGCTCCCGCGCCAAGGCCCATCCGCCGCCACAGCCGGCGGCCCAGCAGGCCAAGCCGCGACGCGCGGAGGGGATCGTGGTCGGCGCCCGCCTGAACCCGGATTTCTCGTTTGCGACGTTCGTCGAGGGCAAGAGCAATCAGCTCGCCAAGGCCGCCGCCCAGCAAGTCGCGGAGAATCCCGGCAGCGCCTACAACCCGCTGTTCCTCTACGGTGGCGTCGGTCTCGGCAAGACGCACCTGATGCACGCCGTCGCGCACCTCGTCAAGCAGCGGGACACCGAGGCACGCGTCGCGTACGTGCATTCCGAGCGGTTCGTCGGCGACATGGTACGCGCCCTGCAGCACAGCGCGATGAACGAGTTCAAGACCGCGTACCGCTCGCTCGATGCGCTGCTGATCGACGACATCCAGTTCTTCGCCGGCAAGGAGCGCTCGCAGGAGGAGTTCTTCCACACCTTCAACGAGCTGCTCGAGGGGCAGCACCAGGTCATCCTCACCTGCGACCGCTATCCGAAGGAAGTGGGCGGCCTCGAGGAGCGCCTGCGGTCGCGGTTCGGCTCCGGGCTCACGGTCGCCATCGAGCCGCCGGAGCTCGAGACCTGCGTCGCGATCCTCCTGACGAAGGCGCACGCGGCGAGCGTCGCGCTGCCCGAGGAGGTCGCGTTCTTCATCGCCAAGCGCGTCCGCTCGAACGTGCGCGAGCTGGAGGGAGCGCTGCGCCGAGTGATCGCGAACGCTCGCTTCACCGGCCATCCCATCACGCTCGAGTTCGCGAAGGATGCGCTGCGCGATCTCCTGCAGCTGCAGGCGAAGCTCGTGACCATCGAGAACATTCAAAAGACGGTCGCGGACTACTACAAGGTCCGCATGGGAGATCTGCTGTCGAAGCGGCGCAACCGGTCGGTCGCGAGGCCGAGGCAGGTCGCGATGGCTCTCGCGAAGGAGCTCACGAGCCACAGCCTGCCGGAGATCGGCGATGCCTTCGGCGGCCGCGACCATACGACGGTGCTGCACGCGTGCAAGCGCATCAAGGAGCTACGCGGCTCCGAGCAGCGCATGAGCGAGGATTACTCGAACCTGTTGAGAACTCTCACCGGTTGATGTGGATGACCTGGGGATAATTCGGCGGGGGAAATTACCCACAGGTCGCACACAGGCCTTCGGCAGGTCGCTCAGGGGTCGGCCAAGCGGACGGGGATGGACAAGCTCTTGATCGATTGGCCGTTAGCCGAGTTGTCCCCATGTCCACGGGCTCTATAAGATTCTACAATCATCCTCTCGAATCCTAAGACTTGAAGAGACCAGAGGTCTCTCACGGCGCAACATGAAAATCACGGCAGCTCGTGAAGATATTCTCGGCCCCCTGCAAAGCGTCATCGGCGTGGTCGAGCGCCGTCAGACGATGCCCATCCTCGCGAACGTCCTCCTGTCCGCGCGCGAGAACCGGCTGAGCCTCACCGGTACCGACCTCGAGGTGGAGCTCGTCGCCTCGCACGAAGTCACGGTGGAGCAACCGGGCGACGTCACGGTGCCCGGCCGCAAGCTGCTCGATATTTTCAGAGCACTGCCGGAGAAATCCCGCGTCAGCGTGACGACCGAAGGCGAGCGGGCGGTCTTGAGGGCGGGCCGCAGCCGATTCACGCTGTCGAGCTTGCCTGCCGCCGAGTTTCCGACCGTCGAGGAAATCAATGCCCAGCAGCATCTCTCGGTGTCGCGGAAAGCGCTGCGGGAGCTGATCGACAAGACTCACTTCTCGATGGCGCAGCAGGACGTCCGCTACTACCTCAACGGCATGCTGCTCGAGACCGAAGGAGAAGCACTGCGCGCCGTGGCCACCGACGGCCACCGGCTGGCGCTCTGCGAGACACAGCTCGAGGCGCCCTCGGCCTCGACCCAGCAGGTGATCATTCCGCGCAAGGGTGTCCTCGAGCTGCAGCGCACGCTCGTCGGCGACGGCAGCCTGGAGGTCGCCATCGGAACAAATCACATTCGGATCAATATCGGCGACATTCGACTCACTTCGAAGCTGATCGATGGTCGTTTTCCGGAGTACGCGCGCGTGCTGCCGGCGCGTCCCAGCAAGATCATCGAGGCGGACCGGGAGCTGCTCAGGCAATCCTTCCAGCGCACCGCGATCCTTTCCAACGAGAAGTACCGCGGTATCCGGCTGAGCCTAAAGCCGGGCATTCTCACGATCCAGGCGCACAATCCCGAGCAGGAAGAGGCGGAGGACGAGATCGAGGTGAGCTACGAGGGAGAGGAGCTCGAGATCGGGTTCAATGTCAGCTATCTGCTGGATGCTCTCGCCGCGCTCGACACCGACAAGGTCGAGATCGGTCTCACCGATCCGAACAGCAGCTGCCTGGTCCGATCACCCGGGGCGGCCAAAGCGAGATACGTCGTCATGCCGATGAGGCTTTGATCCGAGGTCTCCCGCACGCAGCCGAGTCTGCGTGGCCCGGGAGAGGCTCGTGAGCCTGGCATTCATTTCCGCGGCCGACGTGCGCTGTCTCGAGAGCGTCGAGCTCGATCTGCACCCCGGACAGAACCTGATCTGGGGACCCAACGGTTCCGGCAAGACCTCGATCCTGGAGGCCATCTTTCTGCTCGGCCGGGGCCGGTCCTTCCGTACGCGCAGCACGGAGCGGGTGATCCGCCGTGATCGGCCGCAGCTCATCGTCTTTGGACGGACGGCGGCGCCCGAGAAAACGGTGGGACTCCAGGCGGCCCGAGGCACGCCAACCGTGGCCAAGGTGGGGGGTACCTTCGTGTCCTCCCTGGCCGAGCTCTCCCAGGTGTTCCCGGTGCAGGTCGTCGATCCCGGGGTGCACAAGCTGGTGGAAGAGAGCGCTGCGCGGCGGCGGCGCTGGATGGACTGGGGAGTGTTCCACGTGGAACAGGGATTCATCGAGACCTGGACGCGCTATCATCGTGCACTGCAGCAAAGGAATGCGGCGCTTCGTGATGAGCCCACCCAGGCGGCTGCCTGGGACCCCGAGCTGATCCACCTCGGTGAGGCACTCACGGAGTCCAGGCGCCGCTCGCTCGCCCTGTTGCGGCCGCACTGGAGCGAGACCATTCGGTCGCTCCTGGGTCGCGAGGTCGAGCTGACCTACAGTCAGGGCTGGGCACGGGATTCCGCGCTGGCGGATGCCCTCCAGGCATCCGGCCCTCGCGATGCGGCTCGGGGGCTGACGCACGTGGGTCCGCACAGGGCCGATGTGCAGCTCCGGGTCGATGGGCTTCCGGCCCGAGACGTTGCCTCGCGGGGCCAGCAGAAGCTGATCGCGGTCGCGATGATCCTCGCGCAACTCAAGATGCTGCGGGACGGATTCGCGACGCCGCCGACGTTGCTTCTCGACGATCCGGCCGCGGAGCTCGACTCTGCGCACCTCACGGCATTCATCGACCAGGTCGTTCGCCTGCGATGCCAGCTCGTCATCACCTCGCTCGGCCCCGATACGGCGATTTTCCCCGCGCCGGACCGCGTGTTTCACGTGGAACAGGGGAGGGTCCGACCGGTATAATGTCGTGTCCCAGAACCGAGCGTGTTCATGTCGCCCAACGACGTCTACGATTCCAGTAAAATCAAGGTATTAAAGGGGCTCGATGCCGTGCGCAAGCGCCCCGGGATGTACATCGGGGACACGGACGACGGGACCGGCCTGCACCATATGGTTTTCGAGGTCGTCGATAACTCGATCGACGAGTCCCTCGAGGGGTTCTGCGACCGGATCGTCGTGAAAATCCACGCCGACGAGTCGGTGACCGTCTCCGATAACGGCCGGGGTATTCCGGTCGATACGCACCCGGAGGAGGGGAGATCAGCGGCAGAGGTCATCATGACCATGCTGCACTCCGGCGCGAAGTTCGACGAGAGCTCCTACAAGGTATCGGGCGGCCTCCACGGCGTGGGGGTCTCGGTCGTGAACGCGCTGTCGGACTACCTCCATCTCACAGTCTGCCGCGACGGGCATGTATACCGACAGGAGTACCACCTGGGCGAGCCCCTGGCGCCGATCGCGCTGGTCGGCGACACCGAGGAGCGGGGCACGACCATTCGCTTTCGCCCGAGCGCGACCGTCTTCACCCACATCCAGTTCGACTACGAGGTGCTCGCGAAGCGCCTGCGCGAGCTCTCGTTCCTGAACTCCGGGGTCACGATCGAGCTTATCGACGAGCGAGAGAACAAGTCGGACGTCTTTCAGCACGAGGGCGGCCTCCAGGCGTTCGTCACATATTTGAATCGCACGCGCACTCCGATCCACGAGTCGGTCTTGTGGTTCAGGACCCAGGAAGGGCCCGTCATCGTCGAGGTCGCGATGCAGTGGAACGACTCCTACCAGGAGAGCATGTACTGCTACACGAACAACATCCCGCAGAAGGATGGCGGCACGCATCTCGCGGGCTTTCGCAGCGCGCTCACTCGAACGTTGAACGACTACATCGAGAAGGAGATGTCGGGAAAGAAGGAAGTGCCGACGACCGGCG
>JASHYG010000237.1 GCA_030043215.1 Gammaproteobacteria bacterium | reverse complement strand
CAATCGACCGGGCAGATGTCGATGCAGGCGTCGCACTCGATGCAGAGCTTGGCGATGAACACCGTCTGCACGTCGCAATTGAGGCAGCGCTGCACCTCGGCGGCCGTCTGCTCCGCGGTGAAGCCGAGCTCCACCTCGATGTTGAGCTTCTTGAAGCGCTCCTTGAGCGAGACGTGTGGCATCAGGCGGCGCTCGAGGGGCGCGTAGTCGTTGGCGTACGACCACTCGTGTATGCCCATCTTGCGGCTCTGCAGGTTGACGCCCGGCGGCAGGCGCTGCGTCACGGACTCGCCCTGGCAGAACTTGTGGATGGAGATGGCGGCCTGGTGGCCGTGCTCGACGGCCCAGATGATGTTCTTCGGCCCGAACGCCGCATCGCCGCCGAAATACACTCCGGGGCGCGTGGACTCGAAAGTCGTCCGATCGACGACGGGAACGTCCCACTTGTCGAACTCGATGCCGAGGTCGCGCTCGACCCAGGGGAAGGCGTTCTCCTGGCCGATGGCGAGGATCACGTCGTCCGCCGGCAAGAACTCCTCTCCGGCCGTCCGCTCCGCGGTGATGCGGCCGCGGCCGTCCACCTCGTACTCCATGCGCTCGAACAGCATGCCGGTGAGCTTGCCGCTCTCCATCACGAAGGACTTCGGCGAGCGGTTCACCACGATCTCGACGCTCTCCTCCTCGGCGTCCTCGAGCTCCCAGTCGGAGGCCTTGAAGAAGCCCCGCGGCTTGCGCGCCATCACCTTCACGCTCTTCGCCCCGAGCCGCAGCGACGTGCGGCAGCAATCCATCGCGGTGTTGCCGACACCGATGATGAGCACGCGCTCGCCGATCCGGTCGAGATGGCCGAACGCCACCGACTCGAGCCAGGCGATTCCGATGTGGATGTGGTCCGCGGCCTCCTTGCGTCCGGGCACGTCGAGGTTCTTGCCCCGGGGGGCGCCGGAGCCGACGAACACGGCGTCGAATCCGCCTTTCTCCAGGAGCTCCCGCATGCTGCGGATGGGATGGTTGAGCCTCAAGTCGACCCCCATACCCACGATCATGGCGATCTCTTCGTTCAGGACGTCGCCCGGGAGCCGGAACGAGGGGATATTCGTGCGCATGAGCCCGCCGGGCTCCCCGTACTGCTCGAAGATCGTCACCTCGTAGCCGAGCGGCAGTAGATCGTTCGCGACCGTGAGCGAGGCGCAGCCCGCGCCGATGCACGCGATCCGCTTGCCGTTCTTGACCTTGGGTATGCGCGGAAGCCGTCCGGTCACGTCGTCGCGATGATCGGCCGCGACCCGCTTCAGCCGGCAGATGGCGACCGGCTTCGCTTCCACGCGCCCCCGGCGGCAGGCCGGCTCGCAGGGCCGGTCGCACACGCGCCCGAGAATGGCGGGAAACACGTTCGATTGCCGGTTCACCATGTACGCATCGGTGAAGCGGCCCTGGGCGATCAGCCGGATGTACTCGGGTACGTCGGTGTGGGCAGGGCATGCCCACTGGCAATCGACAACACGGTGATAGTAGTCGGGGTGGGACGTGTCGGTAGGTTGCATGAGGTGCAGTGTTCCGCCTAGCGGGCCCCCGCTGCAGTGCAGGGACGCCCAGTATAGAGCCACTGCTCCGCACAAGCACCGGTCGCCCCGCCCGCCCGCTTATACTGCCCGCACTATGTCCGATCCCGCTCCCACCGAGATCAAGCTCCGGACCCGCTCGCGGCAGCTCGAGGTGGCCTTCGACGACGGGAGCCGCTTCGAGCTGTCCTTCGAGTACCTGCGCGTCCATTCGCCGTCGGCCGAGGTGAAAGGTCACGGTCCCGGGGAGGGAGTGCTCGTCACGGGCAAGGAGAATGTCGGGGTCCGGGCGATCGAGCCGGTCGGAAGGTACGCCGTCAGGCTCGTGTTCGACGACGGCCACGACACCGGACTGTACAGCTGGAAGTACCTCTACGAGCTCGGAAGCGCCCACGACCGCAAGTGGGCGGAATACCAGGAGCGGGTGAGAGTGAGCCGGTCGGCATCCGCTCCCTCGGCAGAGGGGGTGCCAGCGGAGGGGGCGAAGGGAACGCCGCCGAGATGACAGGCAAAAAAACGGGGCCAAGCTCGTCGGCTTGGCCCCAGATGTATCAAGACCCCCGTTTGTTGCCACCGCCTCGGCGACTTGCGTCGGCGAGGCGAGCGGGGCGATTCTGCGCAGCCTCGGTTGGAAATTGCAAGAGATTGTTCGAGCTTGACCGCGCTCCGAGAGGCGCGGCGTGCGTCCGGTGAGGCCAGAGCGTGACTGACGAGCCACTCGCCGATTTCGGGTTCCAGCGCGTGCCGCGGCGACAGAAGGCGCAGCGCGTCCGCGGAGTCTTCGACTCCGTCGCGGATCGCTACGACTTGATGAACGATCTGATGTCGGCCGGCCTGCACCGGCTGTGGAAGCGGTTCGCTCTCGGCCTCGCGGCCCTGCGCCCGGGCCAGCACGCGCTCGATGTGGCGGGGGGCACCGGCGACCTCGCGGCGGGCCTCGCCCGCCAGGTCGGCCGCGGCGGCCTCGTCGTGCTGACCGACATCAACGCGGCGATGCTGGCACGCGGGCGGGACCGCCTGACCGATGAAGGCCTCGTGGAGAACGTGCGCTACGCGCAGGCCGACGCGGAGCGTCTGCCGTTCAGGGACGGCAGCTTCCACTGCGTCACGATCGGCTTCGGGCTGCGGAACGTCACCGACAAGCAAGCGGCGCTCGCCTCGATGCGCCGCGTATTGAAGCCGGGCGGACAGCTGCTGGTGCTCGAGTTCTCGCATCCGGGGCCGGTGCTGAGCCCGCTCTACGATGCATACTCCTTCCAAGTGCTGCCGTGGCTCGGCAAGCTCGTCGCCCATGACGAGGCGAGCTACCGGTACCTCGCGGAGTCGATCCGGATGCATCCCGGCCAGGAGGAGCTGCTCGCCATGATGCGGCAGGCGGGCCTCGAGGACTGCCGCTACCACAATCTGAGCGGAGGCATCGTCGCCGTCCACCGCGGCTACAAGTATTGACTCGAGCCCCGGCGGCCGGGGATGGCCTACTCCGGATAGAGCATCGCCGCCCGCCTCTCCTCCCTCCACGATGACTCGTCCGGCGCCGCGAGCGCATCGAGATCTTCCGGCGCGGCCCGAGGATCGTCGATCCACGAGCGCAGCAGCTGCCCGCCATTGATCAGATCGAACGGGAGCCGATCCTTCTCGTACTCGTACGGGAAGTCGCGCCACAGGCCGTAGTCCGGACGCAGGCGGCGCAGCGCCTTGAGCGCGAGGGCCACGAGCCGCCAGGGCCGGAACGCCTGGTGATCGTAGGCGGGATCGTCGACGTGGATCTGGATCCCCGCACAGAGCTTCGAGGTGTGCTTCTGGAACGTGGGCTCGAACCAGCACGGGCGCAGGCGGCAGCCGCGGAGCCACTGCGGCGCGAGCGCGTGCATCTCGCGGAGGAGGGCAGCAGGGTCGAGACCCGGCGCGCCGAGCAGCTCGAGCGGACGCGTCGTGCCGCGGCCCTCCGACAAGGTCGTGCCTTCGATCATGACGGTCCCCGCATAACAGCGGGCCATGGACAGGCTCGCCGCGTTGGGACTGGGATTGACCCAGCTGCGCTCGCCGAGCGGCCAGCCGTACCCGGGCGGCTCGGACGGGGCCCAGCCTTCCATCGCGACCACCTGGCAGTCCACGTCGAGCCGCAACGTGCGCACGAGCCAGCGCGCAAGCTCACCGAGCGTGAGGCCGTGACGCATCGGCAGCGGTCCGGCACCGACGAAGCTCTCCCACCCCGGGCGCAGACGCAGCCCCTCGAGAGGCCTGCCGGCGGGATTCGGGCGGTCGAGCACCCAGACCGACTTCCCCTTGCGGGCGGCCTCCTCCAGCACGTAGCGCAAGGTGGTGAGGAAGGTGTAGATGCGGCAGCCCACGTCCTGCAGGTCGATCAGCATCGTGTCGAACGTGTCCAGCATCTCCGCGGTGGGGCGGCGCACCGTGCCGTAGAGGCTGAACACGGGAATCCCGTGGACCGGGTCCTCGAAGTCCGGGGACTCGACCATGTTGTCCTGCTTGTCGCCGCGCAGGCCGTGCTGAGGACCGAATGCCGCCGACAGCTCGATGTCGCCCGAGGCGGCGAGCGCATCGAGGGAGTGGGTGAGGTCACGCGTGACGGACGCCGGGTGGGCGAGCAGCGCCACGCGCCGCCCTGCAAGCGGGCGGCGCAGCGAGGAGTCCGCGAGGAGGCGATCGATCCCGAGCTGCATCGGATTAGATTTGAAGCGCGAAGCTGAGCGGATGGTGGAAATCGGGCCGGCCCGGCGGATGCTGCAGCGCCCAGTACGAGAGGCTGCCGCTCGACTCCTCGAGCACCGCCGCGAGCGCGACTCTCGCCGGGGCGCCTCCCCGGAGCCGCGTGAGGCAAACGGCCGCATCGACCGTCAACGCGCTCCCGTCCCGAGAGACCGTGATGGCCGGAGCGGCGGTGTCCTCTGCGGCGGCCATCCCCTCGCGGTAGGCGCTGAAGGCGTAGCTCGCCCATTCCCCCGACGGTGAGAAATTGAGCTCGAGATAGTCCGGCCCCGGGTCGGGGGCGACGAACGCCTCGAAGCAGGTGTGCTGCCACAAGCCATCCGCGCGGCGCGGCGGGCACGGCGGCGGAAGGCGCACGCGGGCGAGGTCACCCTCGACCGAATACCTGACGGTCAGCGCCCCGTCGGGAGCTCGCGCGACGCGAGCCTCGATCGCCCGCACGGCGTCGCACCGAGCGGAGGGATGGGGCGCGAGGGCGACGGCCTGCGCTCTCGAAGAGCTCATGGAGCCATACTATCGCAGGCATCCCCCCCCATAAATTGCTACTGTACGCTTGCAACCCACCCCGTCCGGCTCCTCGAGAGTCCATGGTCGCCGCCACGATCGAGAACATCCTGAACCGCGGTCTGCCGAGGTCGCCGCGCGCGCGGGAGCTCTGCGCCGAGCTCGCGGGACGCCGGCTCGCCGTCGAGGTCCGCGGCGTTGCCGACTTCCTCGTCTCCTGCGATGGGAACGGCCTCAAGATCGCCTCGGGCCGCGCCGAGGACGCCGAAGCTCAGGTGAGCGGCGGCCTGCTCGCGCTCCTTGCACTGGCCGGTCCGGCCGGCGCGAGCCCGCGGCGCGGCGACGTGCAGCTCGGCGGAGATGCCGAGGTCGCGGAGCGGTTTCGCGAGCTGCTGCGGCTTCTGCGGCCGGACCCGGAGGAGGAGCTGGCCCTTGCGATCGGGGACGTTCCCGCGCACGAGATCGCGCGGCTCGCCCGGGCGACGCTCGGCTGGTGCCGCAGCACCGCGGACACGACGCTGCGCAACGTCGCGGAATACCTCGCCCACGAGCGCGGCCACCTCGTCTCGAGCTCCGAGGGGCGGCAACTGCTCACCGGAATCGACACGCTGCGGGACGACATCGACCGGCTCGAGGCGCGCATCGAAGCTCTTGCCCGGCGTATCGAGGCCGGAGGGCCGCAGAGGCGCGAAGCGTGACGCGCCGAGCGGGCTTCGAGCGGGAGGCAATCCCGTGAGACTGCGCGTGCTCGCGCGGCTCTTCCAGATCCAGCGCGTGCTCCTCAAGCATGGGCTCGACGACTTCGTCCGCGCGACCCATCTGTACCGGCCGCTGCGGCTTCTCGTGCTTCTCTCGCCGGGCATCTGGAGCGCGCGGCGGCGCCGCTCGAGCCGCGCCGAGCGCTTGCGGCTCGCCCTCACCGAGCTCGGGCCGATCTTCGTGAAGTTCGGCCAGGCCGTGTCCACGCGGCGCGATCTGCTGCCGTCCGATATCGCGGATGAGCTCGTGAAGCTGCAAGACCGGGTGCCGCCGTTCCCTGGAG
>JASHYG010000236.1 GCA_030043215.1 Gammaproteobacteria bacterium | reverse complement strand
AGGATCTTGTCCCGATTCGCCACGTCCTCCGCGAGGCCCTCCTTCAGCACCGCGCCGAACTCGCGCCAGAACGTGCCGTAATCCTCGGGCTTCTCGCTCGCGAGCCGCGCGAGCGTATCGAGCACGCGCCGGGTGAGCCCGCTCTTGATCGCGTCCACCTCCGGGTCCTGCTGCAGCAGCTCGCGCGAGACGTTGAGCGGCAGGTCGCCCGAGTCGATGACTCCCTTGACGAATCGCAGGTACAGCGGCAGGAACTGCTCGGCCTCGTCCAGGATGAAGACCCGCTTGACGTAGAGCTTGAGGCCGTGCGCGGCATCCCGCTGCCACAGCTCGAACGGGGCATGGCGGGGAATGTAGAGGAGGCTCGTGTACTCGCGCTTGCCCTCCACGCGGTTGTGGCTCCAGGCGAGCGGATCGGAGAAGTCGTGGGCGATGTGCTGGTAGAACTCCTTGTACTCCTCATCGCCGATCTCGGTCCTCGGCCGCGTCCAGAGCGCCTTGGCCTGGTTGACGGCCGCGTACTCCCCCGGCTTCTTGCCGTCCTTCTCCGGCTCCTCGCGCATCATCACCGGGAAGCTCAGGTGGTCGGAGTAGCGCTGGATCAGGGTGCGCAGACGGTAGGGATCGGCGAACTCGCGCGCATCGGGCTTGAGGTGCAGCACGACGCTCGTGCCGCGCTCCTGCCGCGTGAGGCTCTCGACCGTGAACTCCCCCTCCGCGCTCGACTCCCACCGTACCCCCTGCTCCGGGGGCACGCCCGCCTTGCGCGTGAGGACCTCGACGCGGTCCGCGACGATGAAGGCGGAGTAGAAGCCCACGCCGAACTGGCCGATGAGCTGGGAGTCCTTCTGCTGGTCGCCGGAGAGGGATTTCACGAACTCCGCCGTGCCGGACTTGGCGATGGTGCCGAGGTGGGCTACCGCCTCTTCCCGGGTCATGCCGATGCCGTTGTCCCGGATGGTGAGAGTGCCGGCGTCGGCGTCCGAGTCGATCCAGATCTTGAGGTCCGAGTCCGGCGCGAGCAGCTGCGGCTCCGCTATCGCCTGGAAGCGCAGCCGATCGTTCGCGTCGGAGGCGTTCGAGATCAGCTCCCGGAGGAAGATTTCCCTGTGGCTGTACAGGGAATGGATCATCAGCCTCAGGAGCTGGCGAACCTCGGCCTGGAAGCCGAGCGTCTGCTTGTTGCTCTCGGACATGCGCGCTCCTCGCCGAACCGCGGCGGCAGGCGTCATGTGGGGAACCGGCGGGGGTTTTTCAAGCCGGACTCGCCCGATCGGGCGAGTCAGGGGCTCGTTCGGGCAAACGGGCGTCGGGGGCGGATCAAGAGATCCACGGCGCCCTGAGCAGGCCGCCGATCAGCGCGGCATGGGCATGCCACTGCAGCCCGAGCAGCGCCGCGCCGAGGGCCGAGGCCGCGGCGGCGATGGGCAGTCCAAGGCCCGTGACTTCGTCTGCAGCCGACACGGCGAGGTGGCGGCAAGCATGCACGAGATCGTCGAGCTCATCCCACAACAGAAGCAAGCGTTCCACGAAACCACTCTACGGGGCACTGCCGGCATCGGGCGTGCTCGACTTCTCAGTCGACTCAACACGCTCGCGGCACTGCCGCGTGGCGTCACTGAGTGTCGCTGCACGCTGACAGTGCGTGCGGCTTGCGACGCAGGCGCAGCCTGCGTAGGCTGGCCTCCCGCGGCCGAGATCGCATCCATGCAGCGCATCGTCGTCCTCAACCCGAAGGGGGGCTCCGGGAAGACGACCATTGCGGTCAATCTCGCGAGCTACTTGGCCTCGCGCCAGCAATTGCCGGTCCTGATGGATTACGACCCTCAGGGCTCGGCGCTGCGCTGGGTGAAGAAGCGGCAGCCCGTCCAGCCCTGGGTCTACGCCATCGCGGCCTTCGAGAACGACGGCCGCACGACCCGCAGCTTCCAGCTGCGAGTGCCGGAAGGCACGACGCACGTGATCGTCGATACTCCCGCGGCCCTCGATTCGCGCGAGATGCCCGAGATCACCCGCACCGCGGACAAGATCCTCGTCCCGGTGCTGCCCTCCGACATCGATATCCATGCCTGCTCGCGCTGCATCCGCGACCTGCTGCTGGTCGGCAAGGTCCGGCGCGAAGACAATCGGCTGGGCGTCATCGCGAACCGCGTGCGCCGCAATACCCTCACCTTCCAGTCGCTCATCCGGTTCCTGCACACGCTCGGCATACCGGTCGTTGCGACCATCCGCGACTCGCAGAACTACGTGCGCTCGGCGGAGCTCGGCCTGGGTGTTCACGAGATGAAGTCCTACATCGCGCGCGAGGACGTCGAGCAGTGGGAGCCGCTGATTGCCTGGCTTCAAGAGCCTGCGGGGCCCCGGCCCGCCGCGGCGGCGAGTCCCGCGCCCGAAGGGCCCGGGGGGCAAGGGAGCGGTTGACGGCTGGAGGCGCTACTTTTTCTTCTGGTCGTCGTCCCAGGAGCCCTTCACCTGCTCGGCCCAGCTCTTGTAGTTGGACCAGGTGTGAAGATTCTTGGTGATGGTGGCCTGGCGCGCCCGCGCCCGCTGCATGCGCTCGAGCCAGTTTCCATAAGGGTCCTGGGCACTCGCGGGCGGTGCGGCCGCTTCCTGCCGCTCTGCCGGGCTGCCTCGAGTCCTGTCGGATGAGCTCATGACGACTCCTGAACTGATGCAGGCAGGGTACGAATTTGTGCGCGCCGGGCGCAGGAACTGGTTCACGGGGTTCGCGGGGAAGCGACGAGCGGCCGCTCAGGTTGGACGGCCGGACAACGCGCCCGAGGGAATGGAGGGCCGCGCGGCGCTCGTCGCATGACATAAGAGGCTCGCGCTCGCGCGCGCCTTATGTCATGCGACGAGGCGATAGCATGGGCGATACGTCGAGCCGGGAAGCCTCATGCGCCGCTGCTCCACGAAGGCGGAGAGCAGCTCGTCGAGCGGACGCATGATGTGGGGATCGCCCGACATCTCGAACGGTCCGTGCTGCTCTATCGAGCGGATGCCGGACTCCTTGACGTTGCCCGTCACGACGCCGGAGAAGGCGCGCCGCAGATTCGCGGCGAGCACGTGCGGCGGCTGCGAGCGCTTCAGCTCGAGCGCGCGCATCGACTCGTGCGTCACGTCGAAATGCCGCTGCAGCTCGAGATCCACCGACAGCAGCCAGTTGAAATTGTACGAGTCGTTGCGCCTCTTGCGGAACTCGCGCACGGCATCGAGTCCGCGCACCATGTGGCGCGCGACTTCCGCCGGATCGTCGACGATGAGGGTGAAGCGCTCGAGCGCGCGGGCGCCGAGCGTGCCGTCGATGAACTCGTGGATCTTCTCGAAATAGGCCGCGCTCGCCCGCGGCCCCGTGAGCACGACCGGGAAGGGCTGCTCGCGGTTCGCGGGATCGAGCAGGATGCCGGCGAGGTAGAGGATCTCCTCCGCCGTGCCCGCGCCGCCCGGCAGCACGACGATGCCGTGCGCGAGGCGCACGAACGCCTCCAGGCGCTTCTCGATGTCCGGCATGATCACGAGCTGGTTCACGATGGGATTCGGCGGCTCGGCGGCGATGATCCCCGGCTCGGTGAGGCCGATGTAGCGGCCGTGGAAGATGCGCTGCTTGGCGTGGCCGATCGTCGCCCCCTTCATCGGGCCCTTCATCGCGCCCGGACCGCAGCCGGTGCACACGTCGAGGCCGCGCAGCCCGAGCTCGTAGCCGACCTTCTTCGAGTACTGGTACTCCTCCTCGCCGATCGAGTGCCCGCCCCAGCACACGACGAGGTTCGGGCGCGCCTTGAAGTCGAGCGCCCGCGCATTGCGCAGGATGTGGAAGACCGCGTTGGTGACCGAGGCCGAATCGGCGAGATCGAAGCGCCCGCTGTCGATGATCTCGTTCGCGATGTAGATCACGTCGCGCAGCACGGCGAACAGATGCTCCTTGATGCCGCGGATCATCTCGCCGTCCACGAACGCGGCCGCGGGCGCGTTGCGCATCTGCAGCTTGATCCCCCAGGCCTGACGCAGCACCTCGATCTGAAAGTCGCTGTAGCGGTCGAAGACTTCCTTGGCGTTGTCGGTGTCCGCCCCGGTGCTGAGCACCGCGAGCGCGCACTTGCGGAAGAGCGTGTAGAGCCCGCCCTGGCTGGAATCGAGGAGCTTGCCGATCTCGGCCTGGGACAGGTTCTCGAGGCTGCCACGCGGGCCGACGCGCGCGTCCACGAACTCCGGAATGACGATGCTGCTTTCCACGAGCTTGCGATTGTACATCCTGCGCCGGCGGCGGCCGCCGTCAGGGCCGGAATCCTCAGGGCAGGATGTCGATCGGCGTGCGGTTCCCGGTCATGAGCCAGATCTCGAGCATGTCCGAGTCCGATACCGCGATGCAGCCGTCCGTCCAGTCGTACTTCTCGTAGTACTGCGGCGGCCGCGTGAGTTCATTGGGCAACCCGTGGATCATGATCGAGCCGCCCGCGTTCCAGCCGTGTTGCCGGGCGCGCGCGACATCGGCCTCGTTGGGGTAGGACACCTGGATCGAGAGGAAGTAGTCGCTGCGCGGATTGCGGCGAGTGAGGTAGTACCGGCCCTCGGGGGTGCGGAAGTCTCCCGCCCGCACCTTCTGTCCGACCGGATCGAGGCCGAGCGCGATCCGGTAGGAGCGCAGCACCGTGGTGCCGTGCATGAGATACAGGCGGCGCAGCGACTTGCGCACGATGATGTGGTCCGCCATCGGCAACGTGCTGGCCGAGCCGGGTGGCTGCGTGGACTCGGACAGGGAGCCGGGGGAGCGGATGGAGACCCGCTCCAGCTGTCGTGCCGCCTGGTCCTGGGTCCACGCGGCGGAACCCACGGCGAGCGCGAGGAGAGCGAGCGCCAGCGAAGCAGGACACGCCCCCCGCAAAGAGCGATCAGCCGGTTTCCATATCATCATGATCGTTGCAGACCCGGAGGCTCGCAGAGAATTCCACGCGGGCGATTATAGAGTCATCCGGCGCGCAGTGGGCTGTGTACCCCATCACAGCGCCTCCATTCCACCTCAGTCCGCATCCTCCTCCACCACGTGCGGCACGGCGATTTGAGTGCCAGGCCGCATGTCGCTGAAGTCGACGTCCGGGTTGTATTGTTGTAGCAGCCAGATGGGCACGTGCGCGTAGCGCTCGGTCACGTTCCACAGAGAGTCTCCGCGGCGCGCGACGTAGGTCTCCGTTCCGGTGATATGGTGCGCGGCGAAGTAGGCTGCCTCGAGCGTACGATGATAGTCGCGGCGCTTGGCTTCGAACTGCTGAGGATTGACGCCGGAGAAGACGAGCTTGATGCGGTGTCCCATCACGACGGGACGGCCGAATCGCATGCGATTGAGCGTTCGCAGCTTCCACGTCGGAATCCCGAGCCAGTCGGCATAGTGGCCGAGCGTCTCGGCGGCGGCGACGACGATCGTGCCGTCCTTCGCGACGGAATAGTCGATCGGGTCGGCCGTCGCGGTGCCCGCCACGGCTGTCGGTCCGAGAGCCGGGCCCAGGGCTTCCTCTTCCGCCGCGGAGACCGGCCCGAGTCCAGCGGTCGGCAGGATGTTCGACGCGTCGGCGGCCTCATCCTGCTCGCTGTCGAGCTCAGCGACCTCGGGAGATACCGAGCCGCCATCCGGTAACAGGGCCGGGGCACTCGAGGAGAACGGGCCTTGCCGGATGAGGCTCCCTGGAGCGGCGGCAGCTCGCGGGATCTGGGCGGTTTGCCCCGGGAGCGGCACCTCGGTGAGGCTCGCCAGCGTCTCGCCGGCCCGCGCGCGGTGCCGAGCCGGTGCGGTGTCGCTCGCCAGCACCGCTTCGGATGTGCCGGGCGAGGTACCGGGCGACTCGAGGCGCGCCGCAACGAGCTTTGCCGTCCATTCGGTTCCGCCGATCGGTAGGCGCAAGGAGTATCCCTTCGGCACCGGCCGCCCGCCGCTCCAGCAAATGGGGCGCAGAGCCGGATTGAGCTCGCGGAGCGTGTCGCGATCGACGTGGAGCGCGCGCTCCAGCGCGGGAATCGATGCCCGGATGGGGAGCGTGACCTCCTGGAATCTCGCCTCCGGCTCTCGTGGGATCGACCCGAAGTACTTCTGCGGGTTGCGGTCTATCTCCAGCACGGCGAGGAACGACGCATAGAAGTTGCGCGAGGCGAAGCCGAACGTGGGGCTCTTGTAATCGCGGACGATACGGGCGACGTCGTCCGTTCCGAGGTCCTCCACCGCGCGCCGCATGCCGGCGGCGCCATGGTTGTAGGCGGTGATCGCGAGCGGCCAGGTGCCGAGCAGGCGGTAGTCGTACGAGAGCAGCTGGGCGGCCGCCTCGGTGGACAGGAACGGATCGAGGCGGTCGTCCACGGTCGAGTCGATACGCATGTAGCGGCGCCCCGTCGACCTCATGAACTGCCACAGCCCGGCGGCGCCGACTTTCGAGCGCGCAACCGGATTGAACGAGGACTCGACGTGCGGCAGCACGGCGAGCTCGGGCGGCAACTGCAGTCTCTTTAGCGTTTCGGCGATATGGTCCTCCCACCTTCCGGAGCGCTCGAGCCCTTCGCGGAAGCGGTCGGACTGGCCGAGCTGGAAGCGGATGTGCTGGGTCGCCTCGATCAGCCGCGCGGGCGTGGCCTCGTCGCCCCACAGCTCGCGGATGCGCTCATCGTCCTCCGAAAGCGGCCCACTCGCCGTTGCAATCCGCTCGAGCGCCGCGACCAGACGGTCGCGCGCGGCCTCGACGAGCCGCTCGCGCTGGCGCCGCGAGGTGTCGGGCGAGAAATGCAGCGTCTCGTAGACGACGGCGAGATTGTTCTCGTCGTGCAGGAAGCCGGAGTCGGTGTCGATCTCCGTGTAGACGCGGATCCAGAAGTGGACGGCGGGCTCGAGCTCCGGAGGGCGAGGGAACAGCTCATCCTGCGCGCCGCGCGCGGGCCGCAACGCCGCGATCGCGAGCGCAGCGATCAGTGCGACAGCGACCACGCTCGCCCAGCGCCGCGCCCCCCGGCGTTCCGCCTCCGAAGAGCTCCCGCTTTGCCATGTCGATCGCATTTACAAACCCAGACAGATCAAAATCGCGCGCACTCTCAACGGCTTGATTGACTTGGGTACACGCGCATGCGACGTAAGGCACCGGAATACGTCGGTCGCCTTGACACCGCAGCGGAACGGCGAGCGGACCGAGCCGCCCTGTTGCGCGCTTCCCGCAGTGCGAAACGTCGCATAAGGCGCATCACGTCACAGTTGAACTGCGTCTCAGATACAACATGTCACATCGAAAGGCGCTCTCGGCCGACTGGCACGCGCGTTGCACCTCATTACTCGCAAGGGCCGCAACGGCCCGAAAAGGCGCCGCCAGGAGACCGCAACGACTCGAAGATCCGTGGATTTCGGCACGACGCTCCCTCTCACGCCGGCGCCGGCATCCGCATCCGGATAACAACGAGAAGAAGCTCCTCCACAAGCGAAGCAAGCAAGCGACCCAATCAACCCCGCGCAAGCGGGGTTTTTTTTCGGCTGGGCGGGGCCAAAAAAGGGGCAGCCCTTGCGGGCTGCCCACGAGCAAGCGCTCCGGCCGCTCCCGTCAAAGCAGGAACGGGGCTCTCGCCCGGTGCCGGTGCGCCAGTAGGGGGGCTGTCAGCTTCGTGCGCTCGACGCGCTTTCCCCTAGAGTTCCCCCCGCCCTCCTTCACAAAAGGCTCCGCCTGCCTCATCCGCACTTCGAGTCCCCGCAATTGAGGCAGGTCATGCATCCGTCCATCATCACGACCGCCGCCGTGC
>JASHYG010000235.1 GCA_030043215.1 Gammaproteobacteria bacterium | reverse complement strand
AGAACGACCCCAATCTGTTGTGACGATCTTGTAGGCTATAATCCTCAGTGTCCCGGCGACGATCTAATGCAAGGGCGACGTCGGCTGATGCCGCCTTTCGCGGCCCGCGTAGGATGCTTTCGCGTGGGATGCGTTAGAGAGGGACCGAGCGAAAGGCCCGGCGGGCAACGCGCGATGCGCGATCAGAGGTCAGCGATCAGCGGTCCGGGGCAGGCGCCCCGCTCGGTCGGACCAGGACGATCCGATCCCCGCGATCTTCCGCGCGGAGCCCGAACGTCTCGGCGACGCCCTGCGCGAACTCCGCGGAATCCCCCGCCTGGAACAGGCCGCTGACGTGCAGCGCGGCCGCGCTGGGATCCTCGATGACGATGCGCCGCTCGCTGTAGCGGTTCATCTCCCGGACGGCGTCGGAGAGCAGCGTATCGTCGAAGACGACCTCTCCGCTCTGCCAGGCGATGACCTGCTGGAGCACGGGCCTGTCGAGCGTCGGGGCCTGATGCGGCGCGAAGGTCACTCGTTGACCGGGAGACGCGAGCACCGTGACCTTCTCCATGGGCGGCCCGATGCCTTCCCCCGCCGGCGCGACACTGATCCGTCCCTCGACGAGCGTGACGGAGACCTGCTCCTCGCCGTACCGGCGGACCTCGAAGGCGGTGCCCAGGGCGCGGATCTCGCGGCCCCCGGCCGTCACGATGAACGGCCAGCTCGGCGCCCGCTTGACCTCGAACAGCGCCTCGCCGCGCTCCAGCCGGACGCGGCGCGCCTGCGCGTCGTATCGAACCAAGACGCGCGTGCCGGTGTTGAGCGTGATACGGGTGCCGTCCTGCAAGACGAGCACGCGGCGCTCGCCGGTTCCGGTCGATACGGCCCCGTCATGCCAGAAATGAAAGATCAGAGTGGCGGCCGTGCCGAGCATCACGGCCGCAGCGGCTGCCAGCGCGAGCATTCCCCGCCGCCGGGGCCGCTCGCTCTCCGTCGTCTCCTCCGGCGGCTCGATCCTCCGAGCGAGGCCGCCCGCAAGATCCCAGGCGTCGGAGACTCGCTCCCAGGCAATACGGTGCGGCTCGCACTCGGCGAGCCAGCGGCCGAACCGCGCTTCCAGCTCCGGTGTACGGTAGGGACCGCCGAGGCTCGCCAGCCACGCCGCCGCCTCCGCGCGTACGCTCAAGGGCAGATCTCCGCTTCCCTTGGAGCCCTGTCCGCTCATTCGCAGTACATCTCATCGCAGATCAGGAGTGCCGCCCGTGCGATGTGCTTCTCGATCGCGCTGACGGAGATGCCCATCGACGCCGCGATCTGAGCGTAGCTCAGGCCCTGCAGGCGGTGCAGGAAGAAGACCTCCCGCGTCCGCGGGCTGAGACCGCCCAGGCGGCGCCACATCCGCTCCAGGCGCTGATCGGCCTGCAGGAGCTCGTCCGGCCTCGGGGAGAGGTCGACGAGCTCCAGCTCCTCCGTCGGCTCGTCCACGAACAGCTTGTGGTAGCGCTGGGCGGAACGCCACCTCTCGATGCGCACCTTCATCACGACGTCGGTGAGAAACGCCGCCGGATTGCGTACGGTCTGCTTTCTCTGGGCGAGGCACAGCCGCACGAAGGCGTCGTGAATGGCGTCCTCCGCGTCCTGGGGCAGGGCGCCTCGCCGCACCAGTCGCCGCAATAGCGCTTGACGGAGTTTCTTGAGCCCGTCCATCGGGGAACCCGTACGTAGACGTCCACTACTCATGTCGATCGAGCCCGCTCGGAACCTCATCCGGACGAAATACTGCAACGCCAAGTGTCCGGCGCTTGCCTGTTTGATTATCGGCATGCGAGCATATTTTTTTTCAAATGGAATAAAATAGCCGATCCGGGCGCGGCATGCAGCCCGAGCCCTGCTCGCACGCGCGGCACGGTGGACAAGGATGACGCGCCCGAAACGGATCCACAGCCCCGGCGATCTTCACTACCTCGTCCTGCGCGCCAACGCCGGTCGCCGGGTCTTTGCGCAGGCCGGCGACTATCTGGAGTTCGCCCAGCTCGTCGCGCGGCACCTCGAGGCTTGCCGCATCCGGCTCCTCGCTTTCTGCTGGGTCGCGGACGCGGCGCATTTCGCGCTGCAGGTATCGGACGTGCCGCTCGGACCCTTCGTACAGCGCGTTGCGGCGCAGCACGCCCAGCGCATCAATCGACGAGACGGCGTGCGCGGGCAGGTCTTTCGACAGCGTTACCGATCGGTGATCGTGACCGCGCCGCAGCTGCCGTCCATCGTGAGCCATCTGCATCTCATGCCGCTGCGGCTCGGTCTCGCCGCCGACCTCGCCGACTACCCCTGGACCAGTCACCGCAGCTACCTCGGCCTGGAGCAGCTCCCCTGGGTGACGGCAGAGCCGGCTCTGCAGCGGATCGAGGGCGTCGCCCCGCCGGGATGCGATGCCTACCGGGAATTCATCGGGGGCGAGATCGCGCGCCGCAGCGCGGCGGCGGCGGCGGCGACGGCGACGGCGACGGCGACGGCGCGAGAGGATCTCTCCCCGGGCGACGAGGAGCGAGCGTTCCTGCGGAGCCTCATGCCGGCCAGGCGCCGGCCCGGTAGCGATCCGGCCGCCCTCGATCGCTTGATTGGCCTGGTGGCGGCCCGCTTGAACGTGCAGAGCGATGAGCTGCAATCGCGCTCGCGGCGCCGCGTCCTGTCGCTCGGCCGGGCCATCGTCGCCTGGCGCGCGACGCAGTCCGGAGTCGCGAGGCTGAGCGAGGTTGCGCGCCGCCTGGGCCGCGACCCCTCGACTCTATCGGTGGGAATGGAGCGTCATCGCCTGCGGCACCCCGACCTGTTCGACGCGCCGCTCGCGGGAGGGGTGCTACCGCGCGCAACGTCGGAGAGAGAGGGATAGTCCGCCGCGAGAAGTCGGGCGTCCGCCCGCGCTACTTGAGCAGCCGCTCCACGCGGGCGACCAGGGTCGACGGCGCCACTTCCAGCGCGCCGGAGAGCTTGTACAGCGTGGTGAGCGTTGCGCGACGGATGCCGCGCTCGATCTGGCTGATGAACGTCCGGTCGACGTCGGCTCTCTCCGCCATCAACTCCTGCGACAAGCCTCGAGCCTCGCGCTGCTCGCGCAGCACGCGACCGAAGGCCGCAGCAACGGGATCCGCCGGCATGATGGGAGCATCATTTTCTGCCAGGGACTATTCGTCCACAGGCTATAGTCGACAGCGGGGCTCAGCTCGCGACCTTCGACTGCGTCAGCACGGCGCTCACGAGCTGGTTGAGACGCGCGCAGTACTGTGCGACCGGAGGCTCCGAGCTCGATTGCCTGCGCGCGAGATCCGCGCTGACCTCGACGAGGCGCCGCTCGATCCGGCCGTCCACCTTGAGAGTATGGGTCAGCAGGGCGCTGACGCACGCCGTGATCTCCGCATCGAGCTCGCGCGCATCCATTCCCGCGATCTCGAGACCGGACAGCTCTCGGGGACAGCCCGCCGCCAAATGCTCACGCCACAGCCGTGTCAGCTGCATGTATCTACGAATCCCCTAATGCCCCAAGACCGTGCTCTGGCGGCACGTGCGCGTTTGTATACTCGCACGCACGGCCGCAGCTCACAATGGCTCCTCTGCCTCGAGCTCCGACACAGTTTCTTGCAAAAGGATAAGCTTCTGATTCGTAAAAGTTTCCTGAGCTGCGGCCCCTCGGCCGCCGCTTCGCAAGATGCGCCCGCGCGCCGCGGATGTCCAGCGGCCCGGCGCCAGCCGATCCGCGTCCGCGGGTGAGGTAGACTGCGCGAGGCCAGGGGCCCGCGATCCGCAGGCCGCCTCAGCAGGCGATGCGACCAGAGGTGCATATGAGCTCGAGCGACCGGTATTCCGTTGACAAGTCCGAGCAGCAGTGGCGCCGTGAATTGACCGCGGAGCAGTTCCGCGTGCTGCGAGAGCACGGCACGGAGCGTCCCGGCACGAGCCTGCTCAATGACGAGCATCGCCCCGGGGTGTTCCGCTGCGGCGGTTGCGGCGAGGCGCTATTCGAGGCATCGACGAAGTTCGAGAGTGGCAGCGGGTGGCCGAGCTTCTTCAAAGCCATCGATGGCGCCGTCGCCACCTCGGAGGACGACAGCCACGCCATGCGGCGGACGGAGATCCACTGTGCGCGCTGCGGCGGGCATCTGGGACACGTCTTCCCGGACGGACCCGCGCCGACCGGCCTGCGCTACTGCACGAACGGCCTTGCGCTCACCTTCCAGCCTGCGGCGCCGGGACGCGACGACTGAGCCCTCAGCGCGGGCGTCCCTTGCTCAGAAACTGCTCGAGGAGCCTCATCTCCACGCGCTCGCCCGCCACGTCGCGCGAGATGCGCTCGTAGAGCGCCGAGGCGCCCCGGAAGATCTCGGCGGCGGCGGCGTCCTCGCCTGCGAACGCTGCGATCTCCTGCATCTCGGCGACCCACCGATAGGCCTTGGGAAACATCCCCGGCACCGTGCGTCCGAGCGAGTCGAGCAGCGGCCGCTGACTCTCCGCAAGCTCGGCGCGCAGCGCGTCCTCCACTCCGCTGCGCGTGGCCGCGAGCAGCATCGCCGCGGCAACGGCGATCGACCCCTTGGTGATGCCGGCGTACGACATCTTCAGCGCGGACGCGGCGCCGACCGGCGCCTCGAGCACGCGAATCTCCAGCCCGTGGCCGGCGAGCAATTTGAAGCGGCTGGCGTGCGGACCCGAGGCGTAGAAGTTCGGTCCGCTCGCGCCCGCGACTGGCGGCAGGCCGATGATCCCGGCGTCGACGAAGGACGCGCCGGCCGCCGCGACCGTATCGGCGATCCGCCGCACCGTCTCGGGGCTCACGGCATTGCAATCCACGAACACCGGCTTGCGGCGCGCGCTGCGAAGGAACGGGGCCATGCGCTCCGCGAACGGCAGCGCCGCCGCGGGCGGCACGATCGACAGCACGAAGTCGGCCGCCGCCAGCTCGGAGTCCGCGGCAGCCTTCATCCCCGCCGCGCGCGCGCGCTCACGACTCGCCTCCCCACGCCCCTCGAGCGCCGTGAGAACCTCGACGCCGTTCGCAGCAAGCCGCCCGCCCACCGCCGCGCCCATGCTCCCCGGCGCCACCACCGCCACGACAGGTCTCATCGCGCGTCTCCTCGACCGATCTGCTCGGGATCGGCGCCTACTGTACCTGCTGGCGCAGCAGGAGGGGGAGCGCGGTCCCTCAGGCCGCGAGCGGCAACGGCCGCGGACGTCCCACGGCAAAGCCCTGCACGTAGTCGACGCCCATGCGCCGGGCGGTGTCGAGAGCCGCGGCATCCTCCACCTGCTCCGCGATCACCTTGAAGTTGAGCGTGCGCGCGAGCTTGATCATCGCGGTGACCATCGCCTGGTTCACCGAATCGCGGGCGAGATTGCGCATGAAGGAGCCGTCGATCTTCAAATAGTCCATCGGCAGGTTCTTGAGATTGGAGAACGAGCCCACGCCCGAGCCGAAATCGTCGAGCGCGAACTGGCAACCCATGCCGTGCAGGACGCCGACGAAGCGGCGCGCGTGGTCGAGATTGGCGACGACCGCGCTCTCCGTGATCTCGAAGCACACCTGCGCCGGGGAGACGCCGGTGTTGTCGAGGCAGTCGACGACGAACTCGAGAAACTGCACATCGCCGAGCGTCTGGCCGGAGATGTTGATCCCGATGCTGCGGTGGGGCGGAATGTGGATGGCGCCGCGTCCGAGCGCGGTGAGCGTCGTCTGCACCACCCAGCGATCGACCAGCCCCATGAGGCGGTAGCGCTCGGCGGCGCGGACGAATTCCGACGGCGGCACGTCGTTCCCGGTCTCATCCTGCAGCCGCACCAGCACCTCCATGGCCGGCCCATGGTCCTCCTCGAGCGTCGGCACGATCGGCTGATGATAGAGATGGAAACGGTTCTCCTTGAGCGCGCTCTGGAGCCGCTGCAGCCACTGAATCTCTCCGCTGTGGCGGGCGAGCGCCTCGTCGCGGGCCGAGTACACGACGACGCGTCCGGTGCCCTGCCGCTTCGCCACGTAGCACGCCGAGTCGGCGGCCGCGAACAGCTCCTCGAGCGAGCCGCTCTCGCGCGAGATCTCGACGATGCCGATCGAGACACCGATGTTGAAGATCCGGTCCTTCCACACGAACCGGTAGTCGCCCACCGAGCGGCAGACGTCATCGGCGATCTGACGCGCCTTGTCGAGCGGACAGCCGGTGAGCAGCATGCCGAACTCGTCGCCCCCGAGCCGCGCGACCGTGTCGCTGTCGCGCACGGCGTCGCGCAGGAGCTTCGCCACCTCGCGCAGCATGCTGTCGCCTGCGAGGTGGCCGCTCGTGTCGTTCACGACCTTGAAGCGATCGAGGTCCAGGTAGCAGAGCACGTGCTGCCCGTCGCCGCGGTGCCCGCTCTCGATCGACTCCGTGAGCCTGCGCTCGAACTCGCGGCGATTGACGAGCCCCGTCAAGGCATCGTGCGTCGCCTGGTAGGACATCTGGCGCGCGAGCCCGCGCATCTCGGTCACATCGTGCAGCAGCACGACGGAGCCTGCGACCTCGCCCGCGGAGTTGCGGATGGGGGATGCCGAGAGCTCGATGGAGCGCTCCGCGCCATTCGCCCTGGACAGCAGCAGCGCCCGGCGGCTCAAATTCACCGGCGCGCCGGTGGTGAGCGCTTGGCGCACCGGGTCGGTGAGCAGGCGCCGCTCGGCCTCGTCCGCGAGGCCTACGACCTCCTCGAGCGTCTTGCCGTGGGCCTCGCCGTCGGTGCTGCCCGTGAGGGATTCCGCCGCCGGATTCAAGTACTCGATCCGCCCCTCGGCATCGGTTGCGATCACGGCCTCCGCGAGCGAGCTCAGCGCGAGCGCGCGCCACGCCGACGCGCCGGCCGCCGCATCCTCCCCCGGGCCCAGCTGGCGCAGGGCCGGGAAGGACTGCGTGGGGATGATCTCGACACCCGTCACCAGCAGCGCAGGCCCGCCCTCGTAGTCGATCACCGCGGAGCTCACCTCGAGCCGGCTCACCTGCCCCTGCAGCCCCACCATCTCGATCTCGTAGCGCTCGGCCGCCGGCTCTCCCGCGAGCCGCCGGCGAATGTTCTCGCTCACGAGCTCCGCGTACTCGGGCGGGACCAGCTCCGCGAGCTTGCGGCCGATGAGCTCCGCGCGATCGACGCCCATCAGGCTCGCGAACTGGCGATTGGCGTGCAGGATGGCATCCCGATGCACGAGGACCGCCTCGTGGATGCGGTCCCCGAGCTCCGTGAAAAGCTTCGAGGTGATGCGGTCCCGCTCGCGCTCCGGCCCGGCTGCCGCGCGCGTGAGCAGGTGGTTGATGGCCGTGGTGAGCGCGGAGACCTCGGAGCTGCCGCTTTCCAGCTCGACGCGCCCGGCGAGCCGCCCGCCGATCGCGATACGCTGGACTTCCTGCGAGAGATGCTCCACCGCCCTCGCCTCACGGCGCTGCAGCAGGTAGAGCACGATGAACAGTATCGCCACCAGCGCGAGCAGAAGGCTGACCAGCCCGACGATCGACATCTTTCCCCTAAGGCCTCGTTATGAGGGCGCAACCGGACGCATTCGTTGGTGTTCTCGCGCCCCCTCACCGAAGCATAACGTACGCCCGCACGCGCTTTTGATCCGATTTCACTTTGTGCCCGGCAAAACCGCTTGGCACCGAGCTTGAAAACCCGTAATTTGCGGCGCTCTTTTCCTCAGGCACAATAAGTCGAATCGAGTCCCAATGATCAGTCCGACCGACATCGCCCGCGAACAGATGGTGCAACAGCAGGTGCGCGCCTGGGACGTGCTCGACGAGCGCGTGCTCGACACGCTGCGCACGGTGCCCCGCGAGCTGTTCGTGCCGGCGGAGCACCGCTTCCTCGCCTTCGCCGATGCGCGCGTTCCCTTGCCTCACGGTCAGCACATGCTACGCCCTAACGTCGCAGGGCGCCTGCTTCAATCGCTCGAGCTCGAGGGTGCGCAGCGCGTGCTGGAGATCGGCGCGGGCACCGGCTTCCTCACCGCGTGCCTCGCCGCGACCTCGGCCGCCGTCCGCTCGATCGAGATCTTCCCCGACCTGGCCGATGTCGCGCGCGCGAACCTCGCCTCGCTCGGGGTTCGCAACGCCGAGGTCGCGACGGGCGATGCCACCCGGCTCGACGACAGCACGCGCTACGATGCGATTGCCCTCACCGCGTCCCTCCCGGTCTACGACGAGCGCTTCGAGCGCATGCTCGCCGTCGCAGGCCGCCTGTACGTGGTCGTCGGCGATGCACCGGTGATGGAGGCTCTCCTCATCCGGCGGGTCGCCGAGAGCGCCTGGGCGCGGGAGAGCCTGTTCGAGACCGTCCTCGACCCCCTGATCAACGCCTCACGCCCCAGCACATTCACCTTCTAGGCCCGAGAAACATGGTGCAACAAATCTCACCCCCCGAATTGCAAGCCCGGCTCGCCGAGGCCGACCCGCCCATGCTGCTCGACGTGCGGGAGCACTGGGAGCAGGACATCGCCCGCCTGCCCGGAACGGTGGATATCCCCATGAACGAGGTGGCGGCGCGCCTCGAGGAGCTGCCGAAGGATCGGGACATCGTCGTCATGTGCCGCTCCGGCGGACGCAGCACCAAGATCGCCGAGTATCTCGAGGGGCGGGGATATCGAGTCGCCAACTTGACCGGCGGTATCCTCGCCTGGGTGCAGCAGGTCGATTCCTCGCTCAAGAGGTACTGAGAAGAGCCCCGCTGCAGCGGTGCCCCATCGGCACGGGGCGCCGCCTCCACGCCGGGATCGTCGGGTCGTCAGGCAGCTGATATAGTGATATACAACACTAAATTTTGGGCGATGAAGCAGCTGGTCGCCGCCTGCTCCGCGCTGGTGCTCGCCGGCGTGGCCTCCGGGAAGGATCTGATGGGGGTGTACCAGGACGCGCTGCGGTTCGACACCCAGATTCGCGAGGCCGAGGCCACTTACAAGGCCGCCCGCGAGGCCACCCCCGAGGCGTGGGCGGCGCTGCTGCCCCAGCTCACCGGAAACTACGCGCTCACGCGGCAGAAGCAGGGCGAGGAGCAGGTCTTCCCGTATCCCAACGCGAATGGGGTCGTGGTTCCCTTCTCGGAGAACACCACCGCCTTCATCAACACTCACGGCTATCAGCTGCAGCTGCAGGAGACGATCTTCTCCTGGGCCAACCTCACAACGCTCGCCGAGGCCCGCAAGCAGGTCGCGGAGGCCGAGGCCACCTACCGGGCCGCGGAGGAGAATCTCGTGCAGCGCGTGGCGACGGCTTACTTCAACGTCCTCAATGCCAAGGACGCGCTGGACGCCAACGCCGCCTCGCTCGATGCTCTCTCCCAGCAGCTCGAGCAGGCGAACCAGCGCTTTCAAGTCGGACTCATCGCCGTCACGGACGTGCAGGAGGCCCAGGCCGCCCGCGACAGCGCCGCCGCGGCCGTCATCGCGGCCAAGCGCACCCTCGCGAGCATGGAGCAGCAGCTGCGCGAGATCACCGAGCAGGACTACCCGAGCCTCGCGAAGCCGGGCGACGGCATGCCGCTCAAGGTCCCCGAGCCCGCCGATCCGCAAGCCTGGATCTCGGTCTCGATGGATCAGAATCTGTCGCTCGTCGCGAGCCGGCTCGCCGCCGACGTGGCGCGCGAGCAGGTCGGCATCGCCTTCGGCGGCCACCTCCCCACCGTCGCCATCACCGGTACCCGCAGCGACCAGACCGAGAGCACCGACGAGGCCTACGACTTCGGGGGATTCCCCGGACGGCTCCGCTACCCCTTCGAGATCGGCGACAGCGAGATCGGGATTCAGATCAACGTGCCGATCTTCAGCGGCGGACTCGTGCAATCCCAGGTCCATCAGGCCGAATACCAGTGGATTGCCGCCAAGGATCACGTCCAGACCGTCTCGCGCGAGACCGAGTACCAGGCGCGCGATGCCTACAACGGCGTGGTGAGCGAGGTCGCCCAGGTCGAGGCGCTGAGGCAAGGCGTGCAGTCGGCCGAGGTGGCACTCAAGGCGACCGAGGCGGGGTACCAGGTCGGCACCCGCACAGAAGTCGACGTCCTGCAGGAACGCCAGAATCTGGTTCAGGCCGAGACCAACTACGCCCAGGCGCGCTACACCTATCTTCTCGACATCGTCCAGCTCCAGCTCGCCGCGGGCACTCTGGATCAGCGAACGATCGAGCAGATCAATGGCTGGCTCACCGTCGAGCAGCGCATGTCGACCTCGCCGGTGACCGAGCCGGCGCCCCCGACCGTCGCCCCGCAGCCGTGAGGCGCTGAGCGGCGGGGCCGGCTCACCGCGCCGGGGCCGGCTCACCGCGGCGGCGGCGCCTC
>JASHYG010000234.1 GCA_030043215.1 Gammaproteobacteria bacterium | reverse complement strand
CGGCCCGCGAGCGCGGCATCGCCGTCTGCAACGTCCGCGATTACTGCACCACTTCCGTCACGCAGCACGTGCTCGCGGCGATCCTGCTGCTCACCCATCGGCTGCGCGAGTACGGCCGGCTCGCCGTCGATGGCTCGTGGGCCAGGAGCCCGCAATTCACGATGCTCGACTTTCCGATCCGTGAGCTCACCGGGCGGGTGCTCGGAATCGTGGGCCACGGCACGCTCGGGCGCTCCGTCGCGCAGGCCGCGCAGGCGGCGCTCGGCATGCGAATCGTCATCGCCAACCGTCCGGGCGCGGAGCGCACGGCGGGGCGGATCGACCTGCACGAGATGCTGCCGCAGGTCGACGTGCTGAGCCTTCATTGCCCGCTGACGCCCGCCACGCAGAACCTGATCGGCGCCCGCGAGCTCGCGCTGATGAAGCCGGATGCGCTCCTCATCAATACCGCCCGCGGCGGCCTGATCGATTCGGCTGCGCTCGCCGAGGCGCTGCGGGCGCGGCGTCTCGGCGGCGCTGCCATCGACGTCTTGACGCAGGAGCCGCCGGTGGACGGCAGTCCCCTGCTCGCCGCGGACCTGCCCAATTACTTGATCACTCCGCACATGGCGTGGTCCGCGCGCGAGGCTCGCCAGCGATGCCTCGATGAGGTGGCGGCGAACATCGAGGCATTCCTGCGCGGCGACTCGCGCAACCGCGTGGCCTGACCGCCCACGCAACCCCGTCAGGCTGCCGTGCTCGCCCGCGCCGGCTCGTACGACTCGTACTCCAGCACGCCCGCCACTGCGTGTACTACGGATGCGATGCGCACGGCGCTTTGCACGGCCTCGCGCGTCAACCCATGCTGCCGGATCTGCCGCTCGTGCGAGGCGACGCACGTGCCGCAGCCGTTGATGGCCGATACGGCGAGCGAGCACAGCTCGAAATCGGCCCGCTCGACGCCCGGCTGGGCGATGACGTTCATGCGCAGCCGCGCGGGCAGCTGCTTGTACTCCGGATCCTCCACCAGGTGCAGGAAGCGGTAGTAGATGTTGTTCATCCCCATGATCGCCGCGGCCGCACGGGCTGCGCCGAGGTCGCTTGCGCCGAGGTACGGCGCAGAGAGCTGCTCGATGGCTCTGGCGAGAGTCACGTTGCGGGCAGCGATCGCCGAGGACACCGCGACGGCCCAGATCTGCTTCTCGGTGAGCCCCGGCGCGCCCGCCGGGGTGAGAACGGTGCCGAGATTGAGCTTGAGGTCGCGTGCGTAGTCCGGCAGCGCATCGCGAAGGGTATCGAGAGTCATCATGTTCATCCTCCATCCGGGCGCCGGCCGGGTCGTCCGCTCCGACCGGCGCCACTTGTCGCCGCCTCGCGCCAGCGCTCAGGCGGCTTTCAGCGTTTCCTGGCCCTTGTGCCAGTTGCAGGGGCAAAGCTCATCTGTCTGCAGTGCATCGAGCACACGCAGCACCTCGTCCGGGCTGCGGCCGACGTTGAGGTCGGTCACGTAGACGAAGCGCACGATGCCCTGCGGATCGACGATGAAGGTCGCCCGCTGCGCAACGCCCGCCTCGGCATCGAGGATGCCGAGCGCCCCCGCGAGCTCCCGCTTGATGTCCGAGAGCATCGGGAACGGCAGGCTCCTCAGCTCCTCCTTCTGCTGGCGCCACGCGAGGTGCACGTACTCGCTGTCGATGCTCGCGCCGAGGAGCTGAGCGTCGCGCGCCTTGAACTCCTTGTCGAGCTTGCCAAAGCCCGCGATCTCCGTGGGGCACACGAACGTGAAGTCCTTGGGCCAGAAGAACACGACTCGCCACTTCCCGGGGAAGCGGTTGGAGTCGATCGTCTGGAAGGCCGTATCGGGATCGCTCGATACGACGCCAGTCAGCACGTAATCCGGAAATCTCTGTCCTACGCTCACCATGATCCTTCTCCTTCTGCCGGACCCTCGAGGTCCTGCGTTGGGAGCCAGCATGGGCGCTCCACCGTCGCAGTTCCAATCGATTGACTTTATAATTCCGATAGAGGCCATATATCGGACTCCAGATGGCGGATATCAAGCTCAAGGACCTGCGATACCTGGTCGCGGTGGCGGACACCCGGCACTTCGGCCGTGCGGCGGAGCGCTGCTTCGTGAGTCAGCCGACGCTCTCAACGCAGCTCAAGAAGCTCGAGGAGTACCTCGGCGTGCAGCTCATCGAGCGGCAGCCGAAGCGCATCGCCCTGACGGAAGCCGGCGAGCAGATCGTCGCCCGCGCGCGCCGCATGCTCGAGGCCAGCGAGGAAGTCGTGACTCTCGCACGGGCGCACCGTGATCCGCTCGCCGGGCGGCTACGCGTCGCCCTGATACCGACCATCGGACCGTACCTGCTGCCGCAGGTGATGCCGGCCATCCGCAAGGCGCTGCCGCGTCTGACGCTGCTCCTGTACGAGTACCCCACCGCGCCGCTGCTGGAGAAGCTGCATGCCGGGGAGATCGATCTGGGCATCCTTGCCTTGCCCGTGGACCTCGACGGACTCGAGGTCCGCGAGCTCTACGAGGAGGCTTTCCAGGTCGCGGTCCCGGAGCACCATCGCCTCGCGAAACAGGCTGTCGTCCGTCTCGAGGAGCTCCAGGATGAGTCCCTCCTGCTTCTCACGGAGGGCCACTGCCTGCGTGATCAGGCACTTGCGCTCTGCAGCCACGCGGGCGTCCAGGAGCATCAGGACTTCCGCGCGACGAGCCTCGAGACGCTGAGACAGATGGTGGCATCCGGCGCCGGCATCACCCTGATACCTGAGCTCGCAGGCAAAGGGGCTTACGGAGCCGCTCGAGGTGTCGTGATCAAACCCCTCGCCCGGCCCGTTCCTGTCCGTCATGTCGGCGCCATCTGGCGCAAGACCACCGCGCGGCGGCCTGCGATAGATGCCCTGTGCGCCGTCGTCGCGGAGCAGGCCAAGCGCTCTGCGCGAAGCCCGCGCGACGCGGGCAGGACGCGCACAGAATGACTATGATGGCTCTTGCGCCGCTGCGGCGGGGTGCGCGAATCCGGCCATCTCAGGGGGAGCCATGAAAGCGAAGCAGCTCGCCGCCATCGTCCTGATCGTCGCGGGGACGCTCGGGCTCATCTATCGCGGGTTCACGTACACGCACGACACGCATGAGGCGAGGGTCGGTCCCGTGGAGTTCTCGATCGGGCACCGGGACCGGGTGGATATCCCCGTGTGGGCGAGCATCGCGCTGATCGTCGTGGGGGTGGGGATACTCGTGGTGAGGTCGGAGAGCTGAGAACGCGTGCTCCACTAACCTCGTGCTCCACTAATCCAGAGGCCATGAAGCACTGGGACGGCCCACCAGTTACTCAGTATTGACTTAGTAAGTCTGTGGAGAGCAAGTTGGTTCGGCTCCACGCAGCCGGGCGCTCTGGCCTTCGCTTCACCGATCATCTGAGCGGCAGAAAGATGTCCGTCACCGCCTCGTGCTCGGGCACGTCCGGAAACAAACGGACACGTTGGAAGTACAGCGGAAAATTCCGCAGCTCCTCGCCGCTCTGCGGCAGCCATTGCGAGTACAGAAAGCTCACGGACTCGCCGAGATGGTCTTCCGAGCCGATGTGCCGCAGCAACGCACATCGGCCGCCGGGAATCACCTTCTCCACGATCCCGATGGAGTTCTCCGGAACGCCGAGGTCCGTCGCCGCGCAAAGCTCGTAGTGGCACTCGCCATCGTCGTTCCTAGCCGGGTGATGATGGACAATGGTGAACGTCGCACTCACTTTCGGGGGTAGTTGGTTCTGCTTGCGCCACTTGATGAATGTGCGGATAGCGTCGCCTATGGACCGGACATCGCCACGATATTCGAGCGCTGCGATCCGGGTGTCCTCGAAGGTGACTATCTTGACCTCCTCGAGGCGGTGCTGTGACGTCATGATCCTGCTCCTCACCTCGCCCAGCGGCTCAAAGCGCGCATGCCACGCGCTCCACCGCGGCGCCTTTCTGAACGCCGATGGCGACTGCCCCACGATTCTCTTGAATGCGCGGGCGAACGCTTCCGTCGCATCGTAGCCGCTCGCCAAGGCGATGTCGGTGATCGGTAGATCACCGCGAAAGACAAGTTGATAGGAAGCCCGCTTCAACCGCCTGAGTGAGACGTATTGATAAACGCCGCTTCCGAGAAGCTCCGAGAACTGCCGATGAAAGTGGAACTTCGAGAAGGCGGCAATGCCGCTCAACCCTTCGACATCGAGATCATCGCTCAGATGGGCGTCGATGTGCTCGAGCACCTTTCTGAATCTGATACGATATCTGTCCACCGCGGCGGCGCTCAATCGGATGTTCTCCTCGCTGGCCTGCACGATAGCTGCTCTCGCGTACCATAGCCTGATCGAAATTGCGCAATCCGAGGCTGCGGGCGGCGCCCTGAGGAGTCGCGCGCCGGCATCGCCCGTCTCGCCGCTCGGCCTCGCCCCGGTCCCGCTCGCCACAAGTCGATGGCCACGTGGGCGAATTGTCTTAAGCTGCCAGCATGAATACCGCACGCTCGATATCGATCTTGCTCGCGACCGCCTCCCTCCTGGCGTTCGGCGGCACTGCGCGGGCGGCGCCGCGTACATCGACGAGGAGGCGAGGGGTGATGCGGTCGTCGCGTTTGCGCTCCCGCCGTTACGATAGGGTCCGTTGCGCCCATGACGACTGGAACATGAATCGGAGGTTGCCGGGAGCATGCGACGCAGAGACCTGCTGAGGATGACGGCCCTCGTGCCGTGCGCACCTTTGATCCGCCGGGCGCGCGCAGTATCACCGGCGAGCGTTGGCGGGGCGCCGCGGCGCCGTGCACGCGCGACGGATAAGCAATGGCCCGGCGAGGAGAGCTGGAGAAGGCTCAACGAGGCCGTGGGCGGCAACCTGATCCGGGTCAACTTTCCGCTTAGCGTGCTCAAGACCGCGCCGGATAGCGCCACCGCCAAGCAACTCCAGAAAGAGATCCGAAACCCCTACTGGATCGCCGACCAGCCCGGCCTCACTCAGACGCTCGGCTGGATCGATGCGTGGGCGACCCAGCCCAGCGTTTACGCGGTTGCCGTACGCAACGCCAGCGACATCGCGGGCGCCGTGAACTTCGCGCGGGACAACCATTTGCGCTTGGTCGTCAAGGGCCGTGGGCACAGCTATCTGGGCGCCTCGAATGCGCCGGACTCGCTCATGATCTGGACGCGCCATATGACCGATATCGAGGTGCATGCCGCGTTCGTGCCGCAGGGATGTCAGGGCAAGATCGCGCCGCAACCCGCCGTCACGATGGGCGCGGGCACGCACTGGATGCAGGCGTACCAAGCGGTGACAACCCTGGGCGGCCGGTACGTCCAGGGCGGCGGCTGCACGACCGTCGGCGTCGCTGGGCTGATCCTTGGCGGCGGTTTTGGAAGCTTCTCCAAGCAGTATGGCACGGCAGCGGGAAGCCTACTCGAAGCCGAAGTCGTCACGGCGGACGGCCAGATTCGGATCGCGAACGCCTGCACGAATCCCGATCTGTTCTGGGCGCTCAAGGGAGGCGGAGGCGGCACGTTCGGCGTGGTCAGCAAGCTCACGGCCCGTACGCACGGCCTTCCCGAATACTTCGGCAACACCAGCTTCCAGGTCAAAGCGCCTTCTGACGACGCTTACCGCAGCCTCCTTCGCGCGTTCGTCAGCTTCTACGCCGAGCATCTCTTCAACCAGCATTGGGGGGAACAGGCGAAGGTGCGCCGAGAGAACATCCTCGAGATCAACATGGTTTCGCAGGGGCTCGACCGAGAGCAGTCGCAAAGAGTCTGGCAACCGTTCCTAAGCTGGGTGAAGCGATCGCCAAGCAGATATTCGATATCGGGTCCGGCGGGGCCGATTATCACAGGCTTTCCAGCCCGACGCATGTGGGATGCTCAATGGCTCGGGGAGCATTGGCCGGAAGTGGTGTGGCCCCGCAACGGGAATCCGCTTCTCGCGATATGGGACGATACCGTTGTGCACGTGATGCGCGAGCCGCAGTTCAAGCGGGACGAACGGTCCGGCTCCGCACCATCGGACGTCTGGTGGAGCGGCGACGGAGGGCAGGTCGGGCAGTACCTCTGGGGCTACGAATCGCTGTGGATGCCGGCCTCTCTTCTCGCGAGCGACTCCCGGATGCGCCTCGCCGATGCGTTGTTCGCCGGGTCGCGGCACGCGGATATAGAGCTGCATTTCAACAAGGGACTCGCCGGTGCGCCGCCCGACGCGATAGCGGCCGCGGAGGACACGGCGATGAATCCGGCCGTCCTGACCGCCTTCGCACTCGCAATCGTGGCCGACGGGCAGGGTCCAGCCTATCCGGGAATTCCGGGGCATGAGCCTGATGTCCTCAAGGGTCGCGCCGCCGCGAAAGCGATTGACCAATGTGTCGAGCAACTTCGCGCGGTCGCGGGCCAGAGCGGATCGTATATGAATGAGACCAACTATTTTCAGAAGGAATGGCAGCAGGCCTTTTGGGGCGACCATTATTCACGGCTCGCCCAAATCAAGCGGAAGTACGATCCCGAGGGGCTCTTCTTCGTCCACAATGGAGTGGGGTCGGAGGATTGGAGCACAGACGGCTTCGTGAAGCTCTGAGCCGCGGCCATGGCAGTCGATACCAGCATGCATCCATCGGATGTCTCAGCCGACGGGCGCCCGGTCTTGGCCTGGCGGGGGCGCTTTGGCTGGCCGCAATACCTTGCCCTCATGCTGCTGGAAGGCGCCTACCTGGGAACCAATTCCCGACTCGAGAATTTGACCGTCGCGGCGTGGAAGCCCTACGTCTGGGAGTACAGCAGCGCCCTGATCGTCGTCGCGATGATTCCATTCATCGTGAGGCTGGAGCGTCGCTTCAACCTCGATTCCCGCCCGCGCGCCCGGATCATCGCCGTGAATGCCCCAGCGATACTGGTGTTCTCGGCCGTTCATATCACCGTCGCCGTGGCACTTCGCAAACTCGCGTACACGCTCGCCGGCGAGTCGTACATCTTCGCCGTTCCCACCTTGCCCCTACGCTTGTTCTTCGAATTCCAGCGGGATGCGGTGGTTTACCTGATCATTTTGCTCGCCGTCTTCGCGGTACGTGATTCCCGGGCGCGACGCGAGGGCGAGCTTCGCGCGGTTAAACTTTCCGCAGAGCTCGGCCAGGCGCAGCTGCAACACCTGACCTCACAGATCGAGCCGCACTTCCTCTTCAATGCACTGAACACTATCTCCAACCGCATGCGTGAGGACGTCGATGCCGCCGACCGGATGATCAGCCGGCTCGCCGAGCTCCTCCGCGCCGCGTACGACACGAGCGAGGACGTGCTGGTTCCGCTCGGCCGCGAGCTCAAATGGCTGGAGGATTACGCTGCGATGATGGTTGCCCGCTATCGTGGGCAGCTCGACTTCGAGCTCGATGTCGAAACGGATCTTGCATCCGTCCGCGTGCCACGCCTGCTGCTGCAGCCCATCGTCGAGAACGCCTTTCGACATGGCCTTCCCGAAGGTCGCGGCCACCTCTCCGTGCAGGTGCGACGCGTGGGTACGCGCTTGTGCTATACGATCAGCGACGACGGCGTAGGCCTATCCGGCACGCCGCTCGCGCGTGGCACGGGCCTGTCGAACGTATCACGACGCCTCCACCTGCTGTTCGCCGACGATCATCAACTGACCTTCACCGAGCGC
>JASHYG010000233.1 GCA_030043215.1 Gammaproteobacteria bacterium | reverse complement strand
CGTTCACTCGCGGCGGGCGGTTAGCTCAGCGGTAGAGCACTGCTTTCACACGGCAGGGGCCACTGGTTCGATCCCAGTACCGCCCACCAATCGGAACGGAGGCTTCTCCCGTTCAGAGCAGCTGGCTCAGGAATGTGCGTGCAGGGACGACGACCGGATCAGTCCTCGTGAAGCAGTCCACGGCCGCAAATGGCAGGTTGAGTACGACTTGGAAAGCGTGGCGGGCTTGCGTCTGCGTCTGGAAATATTCGAGCGAGTCGGAAAGCTTGTCATCGCCATTCTTGGTCTCGACCAAGAACCATGGTTTGCGGTCACGCACGACTAGGAAATCGACTTCGCGCTTCAGCTTATCGCGCAGGTAGCGAAGCTCAAAATTACCGAGCCCCAGATCGGTCCAGCCCTCAACGGCTTTCAGCAAATGGCACGCGATGAAGGTCTCCGCGCGCGCTCCGGCATCCTCGATACCCGACCAGTCGCGCAGAAACCATTTCGGCTCCTTGCGTAACGACTTGGCGACGTTCTTGAACCATGGGCGCACCAAGAACCCATAGTGAAGTCGGACGAGCAAATCGATCCATCTTCTGACCGTATCGACCGCAATGCCGATCTCGCGACTCAGGTTCGAATAGACCAACTGCTGCGCGGATTGCTCCGCGAGAATCAATGCCATAGTTTCCATCGCAGCGAGATCCTGCAGCCTCGATACCTCGCGCAAATCCTCCTTCGTCAGTTGGTCCTGGCGTAGAGCCCTCCAGCGGCGCGTGAACCTCTGATCTCGCTTGAGGAATGGCTCTGGGAACCCCCCGTGCTCGATGAGAGCCCCCCAATCTGCATCGGCGATTCGCGTAGGCGGATGTACCGGGGACTCGGGCACCGCTTGCCTTGCACACTCCCCCGCACTCCATGGGTGCATGCGGAAGAGGAAGTATCGGCCCATCAGGCTGTCGCTACCCCGAGGGGTGATGTCCAACCGTGAGCTTCCGGTGACGATGATCCTCGCATGGTCGGCTTGGACGTCGAAGAAGCCCTTGAGGAAATTCTTCCACTTCCTATCCTTGTGAAGCTCATCGAACACGACCACCGGTAGCCGCTCCCGCAGCTCCGCGAGTCCGACATGCCGCGCTACGGCTTCGGGTCCGCGGAGGATGATCCGGCGGTCATCGACGCTATCCCAATTCAGATAGGCGTTGCTCAGGCGCCGGCAGGTCGTCGTCTTGCCTACCTGCCGCGGTCCGCTCACGAAGGCCATCTGGCGATGCTGCGCAAGATGGTCCTCGAGGATACGATCGTACAGCCTGGGCCTGGATACCATGGGACTATTTTACGGAATATCGTAAATTAGTCAAAACCACTTTACGATCTTCGCGAAAATGGTCCAGCCATCCCTCGCTCGGGAACGGCTCGATGATGGCATTGCGTGATATCGGTGGCCATGCGCCATGTATCCGTAAAAAACCTCAGCCATATATCCGTAAAAACAATCGTTGCAGATAGCGATTCGGCTCGCATATCCTTGATCCGTAAGCCCTACCGCCCCGTTTCACACATGACGAGCCCGGACGGCGCGAAGCCGCGCCTGTACTTCGAGGACCTTCACGCCGGACAGCGCTTCACCGGAAGTGCCGCCTGCACGGTCTCCGAGGCTGAGATCAAGGCCTTCGCGGCCGAGTTCGATCCGCAACCCTTTCACCTCGACGCCGAGGCTGGCCGCTCGACTGTCTTCGGCGGACTCGTCGCAAGCGGCTGGCACACCGCGGCACTCACGATGCGCCTCATTCTCCAGGGCGGACCGGCGCTCGCCGGCGGCAGCGTCGGACTTGGCGCCGAGCTCGACTGGCTGAAGCCGGTGAAGCCCGGCGATACCCTGAGGGTGCAAGGCGAGGTGCTCACCACGACGCCATCGAGATCGCGCCCCGACCGCGGCCGTGTCACGATGCGGGTCGAGACGTGCAACCAACACGGTGACGTCGTGCAGGTGTGCATCTCGAAGATCCTCGTCCCGCGTCGGCCCGCGTCGCACGACGCCTGAGGCGCGGAGCGCCGGGCGCGGAGCGCGGGGTGCGGGGTGCGGGCCGAGCGGCAACGGCCGTCACCTATCCGGCAACGGCGCTCCTTTCGGCCAGATGAGCCACAGGCGCCCCGGCTGACGCATCTCACCCGCCTCTCTCTGCGCTTCGGCTCCCGTTCCCCAGAAAAAGTCGGCGCGCACGGGGCCGCGAATGGCGCCCCCGGTATCCTGCGCCACGACGAGCCTCTCGAGCGTCACGTCCGAATCAGGAAACGTGGTGGCAAGAAACACGGGCGCTCCGAGCGGCACGGACGCCGGGTCGACAGCGATCGATCGCCCCGGCGTGAGCGGCACGCCGAGTGACCCTTCGGGTCCGAGCGCGGGATCGCCGAGCGGCTCCTCGCGAAAGAACACCACGCTCGGATCCGCATCGAGGAGCTCCCGCACGCGATCCGGGTGCGAGCTCGCCCACTGACGGATGGCGGGCATCGTCGCCTCTCCCGCCTTGAGCTCTCCTCGGTCGATGAGATAGCGGCCGATCGACCGATAGGGATACCCGTTCTGATCCGCATAGTGCAGACGGATGGTCCCA
>JASHYG010000232.1 GCA_030043215.1 Gammaproteobacteria bacterium | reverse complement strand
GGCGAGTTCGGCGCGCACATGCGAGTCTCGCTCGTCAACGACGGTCCGGTCACCTTCTGGCTCGAAGCCTCCGCAAGCTCCTGAAAAGACTGGGAGAAGGTCCCAGCAAAACTCCCGAAGCCGCGCGCCGTGTTTTGCCCTATGATTTGATTTGGCCCCGCACGAGCGGGAGTTCTGACCCCGGGGTATCGAAATGCTCGATCTTCTGGTGATTTTGGCCCTCCTGCTGCTGGTCTTCGGCACCAAGAAGCTACGCTCGATCGGCTCGGATCTCGGCGCGGCCGTCAAGGGCTTCAAGAAGGCGATGGCTCAAGATCCCAGCGAGCCGCGCCCCGGACAGGTGAAATCCGATCGCCCGGACGCCGAGTTCCCGGAAGCGGCCCTGCGGCGGCCGAGCGAGCGGGACAGCGCCTGACGGCGCCCATCACAAGCGGCAAGGGCTCGGCGCCCGTACCGCGAACGTTGATCTGGCAGGATGTTTCTCGATTTTCCTGAGATCGTCATCATCTGCGGCGTTGCCCTCGTCGTGCTCGGCCCCAAGAAGCTGCCGGGCACCGCGGCCCAGATCGGCCGCTGGGTGGGCCGCGCGCGAGCCATGGCGCGCCAGTTCCGCGAGCAGCTCGAGCTGGAAGTCAACAGCGTCGAGAGTGCCCTGGACACCAACGCGGCGCGCAAGCCGGTCATCAAGCCGCCGACGCCCGCCTCGTCCGACGTAGCAGCGGCCGAGACTCCATCCGCTGCCGGATCTCCCGAGGGGTCTGCCGCCGGGTCTCCCTCGGGGTCTCCTGGAGGCTCTGCCGAGGATCCCGTGGTCTTCCCGGGACCCAAGGCCGGCACGGACTGGTATCCGGAATTTCCCGGCTTCGAAGGAGTCCCGGCACCGTACGGTGATCCGAACGCCATCGAGGAGCCTGAGCCGGAGAGCTCACAGGAGCAGCTCTCCTTGCAGCTCGGCCCTCCCCCAGCGTCGCCCACACCGTCCGCACCGCCTGCACCGCCCGCGGCGGAAGGACCCGGTTCGGCCGGCGCCGAGCCCCCGAGCAGGCCGAGAGCCGGTGACGCCGCATGAGCGAGGAGCCCGAGCAGAAACCCGAGGAGAAACCGGACGAGGATAAGGAGAAGGAGAAGCTGGCCGAAGGCACGCTCATCTCGCACCTGCTCGAGCTGCGCACCCGGCTCATCCGAGCGTTGGCCGCCGTGCTCATCGCCCTCATCCCTTGCGCGATGAAGGCGAACTGGCTGTTCACGTTGATCGCGCGGCCCATCCTCGCCAAGCTGCCGCCGAATGCTCATCTCATCGCGACCGGTGTCATGTCGCCGTTCATGACGCCGTTCATGCTGTCGATGTACGTCGCCTTGTTCATCGCCATGCCCTACGTCCTGTACCAGGTGTGGGCGTTCGTCGCTCCGGGGCTCTACCGGCACGAGAAGCGTTTCGCGATCCCGCTGCTCGTATCCTCCATCGTGCTGTTCTACTGCGGCATGGCCTTCGCGTTCCTGGTCGTGTTCCCCGTGGTGTTCCAGTTCTCCGCCCGCACGACGCCGCTCGGCGTGACGTGGATGGCCGACATCAACAACTACATCGGCTTCGTGATGCACATGTTCCTCGCGTTCGGCGTCGCCTTCGAGGCACCCGTCGCCGTGGTACTGCTCGTCATCACCGGCCTCGTCAGCCTCGAGAAGCTCAAGCAGAACCGCCGTTACGTGGTGCTCGTCGTCACCCTCATCGCCGGCGCCGTGACGCCTCCCGATGCGATCTCCATGCTGACCATGGCCGGGCCGATGTATCTGCTCTACGAGGTCGGGCTGTTCTTCGCCGGGATGGCCGTGAAAATGCGGAGCAAGCAGGCCTAGCTCGAGACCGTTTCCTCCTCGGCGCCGGGTGCAGTGGCTTCCGCGGCGATCCCGGCGATGGTCCCGGCGCCGGTCACTGCGGCGATCAGCGCGCGGATCTCGGGCACGCACGAGCCGCAGTTCGTGCCTGCCTTCAGCCGCGCGCCGACCTCCCTCGGGCTCGCGAGCCCGTGAGCGCGGATCGCCTCGCAGATCGTAGCGCGGCTCACCCGGTAGCATGAGCACACGAGCGGTCCGGTATCCGCGCTCTCGCCGATCGGGCGTCCGGCCAGCAGCGCTCCGCGATCGACGCTCTCGAGCTCGCTCTTGCCGAAGAGTCCGGCGAGCCAGCTGCGGGACGGCAGCTCGGGCCGGCGCGACACGTAGAGGCACGCCTCGAGCCGGTCGTTCCTGAGGAGGGCCGCGCGATAGATACCGGACGCCTCATCGTGATACTCGAGGTAGTCCTCGTCGGGTCCCGCCGCGCCCATCCGCGCGCGCGTCCAGTCCGCCCAGTCGGCCGGCGTGCCCCGCCCGGCGAGCTCGTATCGCAGGTAGCCTTCCCCGCGGGCGAGGACCCACCATGAAAGATCGGGCCGCTCGAGCGGCCGGCGCGTCAGCAGCAGGCCGAACCAGTCCACGACGAACGGCTCGACGCGCGCCGGGGTGTGCTTGAGCTCGGGCTGTCCGGAGAGCGGATCGACGGCACGGCTCACGAGCGCGCCTGCGCGCGCTTCCGAGGCGTTCGCCGCGCTCCAGTGGATGGGCACGAAGGCGTGGCCGCGCGCGATCTCTCCGCTCGTGCGCACCCGTCCGATCACGGAGCCCCAGCGCGTGGTGACCCGCGCCAGCTCGCCTGCGCGCACGCCCGCGAGGAGTGCGTCCTGACCGTGCAGATCGACGAAGGGCTCCGGCAGATGCTCCACGAGCCTCGGCGAGCGGCCCGTGCGCGTCATCGTGTGCCACTGGTCGCGAACGCGGCCGGTATTGAGCGCGAGGGGCAGGTCCTCCCCGATGGAATGGACCGGAGCGCGCGGCGGTGTGGCAATGAGGCGCGCGCGGCCGCCCGGGTGTTGGAAGCGCCGGTCCTCGAACAGGCGGGCCGCCCCGCCGCGCCGGTGCCGCGTCACGGGCCACTGCACCGGCTCGAGCCCGTCGTACTGCTCGGGCGAGAGTCCCGCGAGGCCGCCGATATCGAACGTCCGCGCGCCATCGTTCCGCGTGCACGAGAGCCGTGCGTGCTCGTCGAAAATCTCGTGGGGCGAGTCATAGTCGAAGCTGTCGACGAAGCCCATCCGCTTGGCCACCTCGCTCACGATCCACCAGTCGGGCCTCGCCTCGCCCGGCACCGGCAGGAACGCGCGCTGGCGCGAGATGCAGCGCTCGGAATTGGTGACGGTGCCGTCCTTCTCTCCCCACGCGACCGCGGGCAACCGCACGTGCGCGAGGCGCACGGTGTCGGTGTCGGCCACGCAATCGGACACCACGACCAGCTCGCAGCGGGCGAGCGCCTCGCGCGCCCGATCGGCGTCCGGCAGGCTCACGACGGGATTGGTCGCCATGATCCAGACGGCCCTGATGCGGCCGGCATGTATCGCATCGAACAGATCGACGGCCTTCAGGCCCGCGCGCTCCGGCATGCGCGGACTCGCCCAGAAATCCTGCACGGTCCGCCGGTGGCTCTCGTTCTCGATGTCCATGTGCGCGGCGAGCATGTTGGCCATCCCGCCCACCTCGCGCCCCCCCATCGCATTCGGCTGCCCCGTGAGCGAGAACGGGCCCGTGCCGGGCCGTCCGATGCGGCCGGTGAGCAGGTGGCAGTTGATGATGCTGTTCACCTTGTCGGTACCGGCGGAGGATTGATTGACGCCCTGGGAGAACGCCGTCACCACGCGCTCCGTGCCGGCGAACAGTTGAAAGAAACGGTCGATCCTGCCGGCGTCCACGCCACAGATTCGCGCGAGCGCGGCCTCGTCCGGCGCCGAGGCCTCGGCGGCCGCGAGCGCCTCATCGGCGCCGTCGGTATGGGCCGCGACGAAGCGGGCGTCAGTGAGCCCGTTGCGGCGCAGGTAGGCGAGCAGGCCGTTGAACAGCCACACGTCCGTGCCGGGGCGCACCGGCAGGTGCAGATCCGCGATGTCGCACGTCGGCGTGCGGCGCGGATCGATCACGACCACCTGCATCTCCCGGCGCTGCTCCTTCGCTTGCGCGATGCGCTGGAACAGGATCGGATGGCACCAGTCCGCGTTCGAGCCGACGAGCACCAGGAGATCGGCGAGCTCGAGGTCCTCGTAGCATCCCGGCACCAGATCCTCGCCGAACGCGCGCTTGTGGCCGGCCGTGGCGGAGGCCATGCAGAGCCGCGAGTTGGTGTCGATGTTGGCGCTGCCGATGAAGCCCTTCATGAGCTTGTTCGCGACGTAGTAGTCCTCGGTGAGCAGCTGGCCCGAGACATAGAAGGCG
>JASHYG010000231.1 GCA_030043215.1 Gammaproteobacteria bacterium | reverse complement strand
CTGCTCGCCGCGGAGGCTCGGGCGGCGGATGGGACGGCTTGAAGTGGCGGACGGAACGGCCTAAATGTGTGAAATACTGCGCATTCCGGCCGGTTTGGGAGCCGGAGCGGCAGGAGTAACATCATCCGGAATGGCTGTCTCCGCACCGCGACGTCTGTCTCGCAGGCCGCCATTCCCGGTATAACTCGATCTCGTCGCTCGGGCGACTCGAGCCGAACCCGAAACTGAAACGAGGACATGAATTATGGCGCTCTGGAAAGAACCGGCCGCTCCGGCGATCCCCCCCTCTCCCTCCAAGGAGCCCCCCGCCGCGCGGGAGCCGAGTGTCGCTGCGGTCACAGCGATGAGTCCGGAGGTTCCGCGCAGCCGGCCACGCGAGCGGAGCGAGGCGCGGGAGTCTCTCATCGCGGCGGACCTCACGATCGAGGGCAAGATCGAGGGCTCGGGGCATGTCCGGATCGCGGGCTCCTTCAAGGGCGACGTGCACGTCCAGGGCAATCTCACGATCGAGGCCGGTGCGCGGCTCACGGGGCAGGTGCGCGCCAATACGGTCACGGTCGGCGGCGAGCTCCACGGCAACATCGATGCTGCCGCGCGGGTCGAGCTGCTCGAGACGGGTCTCGTCGCCGGCGATGTGAAGGCGGCATCCCTCACGGTCGCGGCCGGATCGCGCATGCGCGGTCAGGTCGAGTTCGGCTGGGAGGAGAAGTCCACGAAGTCCTTCGGCGGCGCCAAGGTCGACCTCGCGGCTTCATGAGCACCGGACGCTTCGTCGCGCCCGGAAGAACTCGCAGCTGCCCGCACTGCAAGGCCACGATCCTCGAGAGCGCGGCCGTCTGTCCGGGCTGCCACCATCACCTGCGGTTCGATTCCGTGTCGGGCCAGCGTGCGCAGACGGCAGATACGCCGCTGCGCGTCGATGGCATCCTGCGCCACACGGCAGACGGCGGAGCGTGGGAGTATTCGATCGTGCTCGCGATCCGTAACGGGCGCGGCGAGGAGGTCTCCCGGCAGGTCGTCGGCGTCGGCGCCCTCCTGCCGGCGGAGGAGCGGACCTTCAGCCTCGCCGTCGAAGTGTTCAAGCCCGCGGAGGCAAGCAAGTCTGCCGAAGTAGGCAAGCCTGCCGATGCGGGCAAGCCTGCGGAGGCCCCGAAACCCCAGGCCGCGACCGCCGCGACCGCCGCGAGAGCCACTGCGGCAGCGGCCGGGACACACGCCGCGGAAACTCATGCAGCCCCCACGGCATCCTCGGCCACGGCGCCCCGCCCGTCCGACCCCAGGGCCCCGGCTCCCGGACGAATGGCGCCGCCGGGATCCGGGCGGGATCCTGCGAGGCCGCCGGTGGGCTTCCCGCGTGATTCCCGGATGCCGGGAAGCGATCCCAGGCTGCCGGCGGGCGGCGCTGCGGCACAGCCGGCGCGCAGTGGCGGACTCGTAGACCCGCGAGCCGCCGCGCGCGATCCGAAGCCGTACCCCAAGCGCCCGTGAGCGGAGCTGGGGCGGGAGTGGGGCGGGGGAGAGCCCTGTGCTAACCTTGCGCGCTGCCTCATTTCCGATACCTCATGCACGCGCTCTCGGTTCGCGGACTCACCAAGACCTACAGCAACGGCGTTCAGGCCTTAAAGGGCGTCGACCTCGACGTTGAGGAAGGCGACTTCTTTGCGCTGCTCGGCCCGAACGGGGCCGGCAAGACGACCCTGATCGGGATCGCGACCTCGCTCGTCAACAAGACGAGCGGCAGCTTGAGCGTCTTCGGCTACGACATCGACCGTCAGATCGAGGCGGCCAAGTCCTGCATCGGTGTCGTCCCGCAGGAGCTGAACTTCAACCAGTTCGAGTCGCCCGAGACCATCGTCGTCAACCAGGCGGGCTTCTATGGCATCCCCCGCCGGATCGCGCGCGTCCGGGCCCAGAAGTATTTGAAGCAGCTGCAGCTCTGGGACAAGCGCGACAAGATGGCTCGCGCGCTCTCGGGAGGCATGAAGCGGCGGCTGATGATCGCCCGCGCGCTCATGCACGAGCCCCGGCTGCTCATCCTCGATGAGCCGACGGCCGGTGTGGACATCGAGGTCCGCCGCTCGATGTGGGAGTTCGTGCGGGAGATCAACTCTCAGGGGACGACGATCATCCTCACGACGCACTACCTCGAGGAGGCCGAGTCCCTCTGCCGCAACATCGCGATCATCGACGGCGGCCACATCGTCGAGCGGGACCAGATGAGCAGCCTGCTCCGCCGGCTGCATACCGAGGTGTTCGTGCTCAACCTGCGCGATTCCCTCGCCGCGGCGCCGCAGCTCGCCGGCTATCCCACGACGCTCGTGGACGGCCGCACGCTCGAGGTGGAGGTGACGAAGGAGCAGAGCCTCAACGATATCTTCATGCGCCTCTCCGCGCTCGGGATCGAGGTGCTCAGCATGCGCAACAAGGTCAACCGGCTCGAGGAGATCTTCATGCGCCTCGTCGAGAAGCACGGGACCGCTCTCGAGGAAGGCCCGGGCGAGCGCGGCCGCGCTGGGGAGTCTCGGCCGGCGTCGCGCTCCGAGGCGGCGCCGTTGAGAGGGCACGGAGGCCGCTCATGAACGACAGCGCCGCGGGCGCTCCGCTTCCCCCGCCGGTCGGCCTCGGCCTCGTTCACTGGATCGGGTTCCAGACCATCGTCATTCGCGAGTACGGGCGGATCATCCGGATCTGGGGCCAGACGCTGGTGCCGTCCGCCGTGAACGCGACGCTCTACTTCGTGATCTTCGGCAGCCTCATCGGACGGCGCGTCGGGCAGATGGGCGGGCACAGCTACATGCAGTTCATCGCGCCCGGCCTCATCATGATGGCGGTCATCAGCAACTCGTACGCGAACGTCGTCTCCTCGTTCTTTGGCGCCAAGTTCGGCAAGCATGTGGAGGAGATGCTCGTCTCGCCGCTGCCGGACTGGCTCATCGTGGCCGGATACGCCGCCGGCGGGCTGGTGCGCGGGCTGCTCGTTGGCGTGGTCGTCACCGCGGTGACGCTGCTCTTCGCGCACCTGCGGGTGGAGCACGCGGCCATCATCGCTGCCGCGGTCATCCTCACCTCCGCCGTGTTCTCGCTCGGCGGATTCATCAACGCCCTGGTCGCGAAGAACTTCGACCAGATCAGCTGGTTCCCGACCTTCGTGCTGCAGCCGCTCACGTACTTCGGCGGCGTCTTCTATTCGGTGCAGATCCTGCCCGGCTGGGCGCAGGCGGTGTCCTACGCGAATCCCATCCTGTACATGGTGAACGCGTTCCGCTACGGATTCTTCGGCGTCTCCGACGTGGATGTGGCCGGCGCCCTCCTGATCATGGCGGCGGCCGTCGCCGGATTGTTCACGATCGCCGTGGTGCTGATGCACCGCGCCAGCGGGATTCGTGAGTAGTTGACAGAATTCACGAAATTCCAGCCCCAAGTCCTTCTAAATAAAAGTTTCACATTTCTTTAACATTCCCGACTCACCCGTGAGCGAGCCTGCCCGTCATGAACGCGGGCGACTTGAGCACGCTTCTCGCTCGTATCGATGCGGCGGAGTACGGACTGTGCCGCCGCTTCAATCTGGGCGCATCGCACTGGGCCTTGCGACGCTTGCTGGTGGCGGCGAGCCGGGCCGGCGACGGCATCGCGTGGTACGTGCTGATCATCGGGCTGCCCATCCTCTTCGGGCGAGCCGCCCTGTGGCCCGCCGCCGTCATGGCGCTCACGGGAATCGCCGGCGTCGCGCTCTACAGGTGGCTCAAGCGCACGTTCGTGCGCGAGCGTCCGTTCATCACTTACTCCGCGATCGATTGCGCGGCCGCGCCCCTCGACCGCTACAGCTTTCCGTCCGGCCACACGCTGCACGCCGTCTCGTTCACGTGGCAGGCGGTCGCGCACTTCGGCGAGCTCGCCTGGATCCTGGTGCCGCTCGCCTGCTTGGTGGCCGCCTCCAGAGTGGTCCTGGGGCTGCACTATCTGTCGGACGTGCTCGCCGGTGCCCTGATCGGCGCGCT
>JASHYG010000230.1 GCA_030043215.1 Gammaproteobacteria bacterium | reverse complement strand
GCAGGATGCGTTGGAGACGACGGTGTGCGCCGACTTGAGCACGCTGTCGTTCACGCCGTAGACGACCGTCGCATCGACGTCCTTCTCGCCCGGAGCGGAGATGATGACCTTCGAGGCTCCGCCCGCGAGATGGGCGCCCGCTTTGGCCTTCGAGGTGAAAAGGCCCGTGCACTCCAGCACGACCTCAACGCCGAGCCGGCCCCATGGCAGCTTCGCCGGGTCCCGCTCCGCGAGCACTCGTATCCGATCGCCGTTCACCACCATCGAGTCCCCGTCCACCGCCACCTCGCCGGGGAAGCGCCCGTGCGCCGTATCGTGGCGCGTGAGGTGCGCATTGGTGCTCGCATTGCCGAGGTCGTTGATGGCGACGATCTGCACCTCGCCCGTCCGCCGGGACTCGTACAGCGCGCGCAGGACGTTGCGGCCGATGCGCCCGTAACCGTTGATGCCCACCTTGATCATCCGAGGAGCTCCTCGATGTTCCGCCGGACGTTGTCCGCCGTGAAGCCGAAGTGAGCGAGCACCGCCGGTCCCTTCCCGGACGCGCCGAACCGGTCGATGCCGAGCACCCGCCCCTCGGTGCCAACGTAGCGCCACCACGACATGCGCGCGCCGGCCTCGACCGCCAGCCGCCGCCGGACCGCTCGCGGGAGCACGCTTTCCCGGTAGCCGGCGTCCTCAGCATCGAAGCGCTCGGTGGACACCATCGAGACCAGGCGGATTCGCCGGCCGGCGCCGTTGAGCGCATTCACGGCCTCGGCGGCGATCCCGATCTCCGAGCCCGTCGCGAGCACCAGACATTCCGGTGTGCCCTGACAGTCGATCAGGACGTAGCCGCCGCGGCGTATCGCGTCGACCTGCGCCGGCGTGCGCGCCTGCTGCGGCAGGGCCTGCCGCGTGAGCACCAGCGCCGTGGGGCCCTGATGCTCGATCGCCCCAACCCACGCGACGGCGGTCTCCACCGCATCGCACGGACGCCACAGAGTGAGTTCGGGCATCGCGCGCAGCGAGGAGAGCTGCTCGATGGGCTGGTGGGTCGGGCCGTCCTCGCCGAGCCCGATCGAGTCGTGCGTGTAGACGAGCACGACGTGGGTCTGCATGAGCGAGGCGAGGCGCACCGCGTTGCGCGCGTAGTCCGAGAAGACCAGGAACGTTCCGCCGTACGGAATGAGGCCGCCGTGCAGCGCGAGGCCGTTGAGGGCGGTGGTCATGCCGAACTCGCGCACGCCGTAGTGGATGTAGTTCCCGGAGGCGTCGCCGGGCGTGATCACGCGCGACACCTTGGTCAGCGTGCTGTTCGAGGGCGTGAGATCCGCGGAGCCGCCGACGAGCTCGGGCAACGTCGGAGCGAAGACATTGAGGGCCATCTGCGACGACTGGCGCGTCGCCTGGGGCTGAGTCTGCTTGGCCGCCGCGGCGAGCACCTGCTGGGCCGTCTCGGTCCAGCCGGCCGGAAGATCCCCGCGCGTGCGCCGGTCGAATTCCGCGGCAAGCTCGGGATGTGCTTGCCGATAGCGCGCGTAGAGCTCGCGCCAGTCTGCCTCCGCTGCCGCGCCTTGCTCCCTGCGGTCCCATTCGGCGCGCAGCGCCGGCGGAATCTCGAACGGGGGATACGGCCACCCGAGCGTTTTGCGTGCCGCGGCGACTTCGTCCACGCCGAGAGGCTCGCCGTGCGCGGCGCTGGTCCCCTGCTTGTGGGGAGCGCCCCAGGCAATGACGGTCTTGCAGCAGATGAGCGTCGGACGGTCGGACTCCGCCTGCGCCGCACGGATGGCGGCGTCCACAGCCTCGGCGTCCTGCCCGTCAACGTGCGGGATCACGTGCCAGCCGTAGGCCTCGAAGCGCTTCGGCGTGTCGTCCCGGATCCAGCCCTCGACCTTGCCGTCGATCAAGATGCCGTTGTCGTCGCAGAAGCCGATCAGCTTGCCGAGCCGCAGGGATCCCGCGAGCGAGCAGGCCTCGTGGGAGATGCCCTCCATGAGGCAGCCGTCCCCGCAAAAGAAATAGGTGAAGTGATCGACGACCGGGAAGCCCGGACGATTGAACTGCGAGGCGAGCATGTTCTCGGCGAGCGCCATGCCGACGGCGTTGCCGATGCCCTGGCCGAGCGGCCCCGTCGTGGTCTCGATGCCGAGGGAGGGATTGTGCTCCGGATGGCCCGCGGTGCGCGAGCCGAGCTGGCGGAAGCTCTTGATCTCCTCGATCCCGAGCGGATAGCCGGTGAGGTAGAGCACCGAGTAGAGCAGCATGCAAGCGTGACCGTTCGACAGGACGAAGCGGTCGCGGTCGGGCCAGAGCGGATTGCCGGGGTTGTGCTTGAGGTGGCTGCGCCAGAGCACCTCCGCGATGTCGGCGAGGCCCATCGGAGCGCCCGGATGGCCTGCGCCGGCCTGCTGTACCGCATCCATGGAGAGGGCACGGATGCAATTGGCGAGTTCGCGGTGTGTGCTCATGAGAATTTCATATTTTCTACCAGATGAGTGGCGGCGGGCAATGGAACGAGCTTCACCTGATCCGCAACAGCGTGAGTCCCTCGCCGATCGGCACCATCGCGAGATCCACCCGCTCGTCGTGGTGCACGTGATCGTTGAACTCGCGGAGCGCCCGGGCCGGAATGCTGTCGCGCTCCACGATGCTCGCGCCGGCGACGAAGAGCGTGTTGTCGGCGGCGATCAAGCCGCCGGGCCGCACCAGGGTGAGCAGCTTCTCGTAGTAGGCGATGTAGTTCGGCTTGTCGGCATCGAGGAACGCGAAATCGAACGCGCCCCGCCCGTCGGTGCGCTCGAGCTCGTCGAGAGTCCCGAGCGCGGGCTTGAGTCTCAAATCGACGCGCGCCTCGACGCCCGCCTCCCGCCAGAACTGGCGCGCGACGGCCGTCCACTCCTCGCTCACGTCGCAGGTGACGATGCGGCCGTCCGCCGGCAGCGCGAGCGCCATCGCGAGGCTCGAGTATCCCGTGTACGTGCCGAGCTCGATGCAGCGGCGCGCGCCGATGAGCCTCACGAGCAGGCCCATGAACTGGCCCTGCTCCGGGCTCACCTGCATCTCCGCCCCGCGCATCCCCGCGGTGATCGTGCGCAAGCGCTCGAGCACGGCCGGCTCGCGCACCGCATGCTCGAGCAGGTACCGATATATGTCTGGCGACAGAGACATGGACCGAGTGGACATAGAGTGAGCCTCGATATGTAGCGCCGCGGGGAGAGCCGATGCACCTCACATTATGGTCCGGCCGCATCGTGGACTGTATCAAGTTCGCGGCGCCCCGGCCTCGAAGGCTCATGATGCAGTTCACTCGCAGGAGCGCCCTCGTCTGCTACGATTTCTCGACGTTCCGGAAGGCTCGATGGAACCCCTCCCTCGCGCCTCCGTTCGTACTCCAGGTCAACGAGCCCGATTGGCAACGGCATCATGAGCGTATTGCGTCTCGTCCAGTTCACCGACCCTCATCTGTACGGAGACGAGGCGGGAACCCTGCGCGGCGTCGCGACTTACCCGGCCCTCGTCGGGGCCATCGAACAGGCGCGCTCGCACGCCTGGCCGGTCGATGCCATTCTCGTCACTGGAGATCTGGTGCAGGACGATCCGGCGGGCTACGCGAATTTCCGCCGCGCTTTCGGCTGCCTCGGCAAGCCCGTGTACTGCCTGCCGGGCAATCACGACGTGCCCGACGACATGCGGCGCGAGCTTGGCGGCCATCCGTTCGTCCTCGGCGGCTCGGTGGACCTCGACGCTTGGCGCATCGTGCTGCTCGACAGCACCCTGCCCGGCTCCGCCGGGGGCCGCCTGAGCGACCGCACCCTCGCGGAGCTCGATTCGGCGCTCGCCGGTGCGCCCGACCGGCACGCGCTCGTGTGCTTGCACCACCACCCGGTCGCCATGTCGAGCCGGTGGCTCGATCGCGTGGGGCTCGACAATGCGGACGAGTTCTTCCGCGTCATCGACGCCCACCGGAACGTGCGCGCCGTGCTCTGGGGTCACGTGCACCAGTGCTTCGACGGTCTGCACCGGCACGTGCGCCTGCTCGGAACGCCCTCCACCTGCACGCAGTTCCTGCCCTATGCCGATGAGTTCGCGGTCGATCCGCGGCCGCCGGCCTACCGGACGCTGGAGCTGCGGCCGGACGGCACCTTCCGCACCGAGGTCGTCTGGGTGGACGAGGCCGCTCGCCGGCGCGCCCCGCACTCCGCCTGCTCCGCGGCCTGAGCGCACCCGCTCACCCTCGGCTAGCTCCCGAGTCCTTTACCGAGCAGATACAGCTTGAGGTACTTCTCCCGGACGTAGTGCGTCTCGACGACCGCGAATACAAAGCCGCGCCAGCCGTCGAGGAATCCGAGCCTCAGGACGTAGCCGCGCAGGAAGCGCCACCAGGAGTGGAGGATCACCGACGCCAGGCGGCCGCGGCGGCCGCTCGCGTGCATCGACTCGGCCATGAGCTCGGCGTAGCGCAGCATTCGCTGCTCGTGGTCCGTGAGGCTGCGGTAGGGGTAGTGCAGCAAGTGTCCGCGCAGCCGGCCGACCCTGCCCTCGATGCGCGTGTTCTCGTGAATCTCGCGGCCCACCCATCCCCCGTGCCGCCGGTCGAACAGGCGTACCAGACGGTCGGGATAGGCGTTGCCGTGGCGCAGGAACCTGCCGAAGTAGTCGGTGATCCTCGGAATCGACCAGCCGGCGCAGCCCGCGAATCCGCCCGCCCGCAACCGCTCGATCTCGCCCCGGAGCTCCTCGCTCACCCGCTCGTCGGCGTCGAGGCACAGCACCCAGTCGTACCGGGAGCTGCGCACGGCAAACTCCTTCTGCGACCGATACCCGGTCCAGTCCTTCTCGATCACGCGCGCGCCGAGCGCCCCGGCGATGTCGCGGGTGCTATCCGTGGAGTGCGAGTCGACGACGAGGATCTCGTCGCAGAATGCGACCGATCGGATGCAGGCCTCGATGCGGTCTGCCTCGTTATGCGTGATGATGCAGGCCGCGAGGCACGGAACGCTCCCGGGTTGCACGGATTCTCAAATCCTCACTGTGGCAGCAGAACCGCCACTATACTTCGGCGGCACAGAATGAGCTCC
>JASHYG010000229.1 GCA_030043215.1 Gammaproteobacteria bacterium | reverse complement strand
AGCCGCTTCGCCTCCGCGTCCGTGAACGTCCAGTTCGCAACCTGCACCGCGTAGACCCACGGGTAGTTGAAGATGTCGTCGCTGTCGAGATCCACGACTTGCTCGGTGGGGCGCATCTCGACGCGCGTCAAGCGCTTCAAGGCCATGAGCATCTGCCGGTCCGCCTTGGGATAGTCGCGCGACCAGCCGAAGAATCCGAAGCCGAAGCCGCCGCCATAGCCGTCCCCGTATCCGGATGCGCCGTAGCCGCTCGAGGCATATCGCAGCCGCGACCAGTAGAACTCCGCCTTGTCGCCGCTCGAGGCGGTCACATCGGGGAGAGCTCGCAGCTCCTGCGAGTACGCGGCGCGGTCGCCTTGCAGGGCGAGCAGCCCGCACGCGACGCCGCCCGAGAAAGCCAGGACTCTACAGAATCGCAGGAGCCTCACGTTCGCCCCCCATGCGGCCGCACACCTGCGGCCGACACCCCAGTAAGTACCCGACGGCGATTGACTGTGCAACCCTAAAACGCGAGTTTATCCGCCTGGCACGTCCGGGGAGCCGCGACCATGATCAAGCGCCGAGATTTCGTGACCTGTGCGGGTGCTGCAACGCTGTATCAGGCGGCGTCCCCGAAGCTCCTCGCGCAGACCGCAGCACCTGCGGCCCCTCCCCCGGCCTCTGCCTCGGCTTCCACCACCATGCCCATGGCTTCCGCCGCGGAAGCCGGCACAGCTGCCGGTCCAGCCGACTTCACACTGCACATTGCCCCGGCGGCGCTGGAGGTGGCGCCCAGCCATTTCGTCAGCACGACCGCCTACAACGGCAGCGCTCCGGGGCCCCTCCTCAGGATGCGCGAGGGCAAGCCGGTCACGATCGATGTCATCAACGACACGGACGCAGCCGAGCTGGTCCACTGGCATGGCCTCTATCTCCCGCCGGAGATCGACGGCTCCGAGGAGGAAGGCACCCCGCCCATCCCGCCCGGCGCTCGCCGCAGGTACCAGTTCACCCCTCGTCCGGCGGGCAGTCGGTGGTATCACACGCACGCCATGGCTGTCGGCGACCTCCACCGCAGCACCTACACCGCCCAGTTCGGGTTCCTCATGGTCGACTCCGGCTCAAATCCTGGCCGTTACGATCAGGAGCTGTTCCTCGCCCTGCGCGAGTGGGAGCCCTTCTACACCGACCAGCCCATGGACACCGATGACGTAGACGTGCTCGGTCCGCAGCCCGAGCGGCCCGCCGTCCTCAACACCTCCCGCTCGGGCGGTCTGGAGGCCAACTCGCAGCTGTTCTCGGTCAACGACAAGGCCCTCGGCGCGGGGGAGCCCATCCGGGTCCGGGAGGGCACCCGGCTGCTACTGCACCTGCTCAATGCCGGCGCGATCGAGAACCGCACCATCGCGTTGCCAGGCCACGAGTTTCACGTGCTGGCGCTCGATGGCAATCCGGTCCCCACGCCGCGCGCCGTGAAGGTGCTGACGCTCGGGCCGGGCGAGCGCGTGGACGCCTACGTCGAGATGAACCGCCCGGGCGTGTGGATTCTCGGCTCGACCTTCGATCCGCTCCGCCGGGCCGGCCTCGGCGTCGTCGTCGAATACGCCAACCATCACCGGGAGCCCCGGTGGGAGGCGCAACCCGGCGAGCAGTGGGACTACACCGTATTCGGGGACCCCGCGTCGGCGGCCCCCGGGCGGCCCCCGCCGGACCACACGATCGAGATGGTCTTCGAGCAGGTCCCGAGCGGGGCCGGCCAGTTCGACCTCTGGACGGTCAACGGCAAGCCCTATCCTCATCAGGGCGAGCTCGCGCTGGAGCAGGGCAAGCGCCATCGTCTCATCTTCCGCAACCGCACCGACGACTCCCATCCGGTGCACCTGCACCGTCACCGGTTCGAGCTCGTGGACGTGAACGGCAAGCCCTCGAGCGGGATTCTGAAGGACACCGTGATCGTGCCGGTCTACGGCCGAGTCACGGTCGATGTGGTGGCGGACCAGCCGGGGTTGAGCCTGTTCCACTGCCACATCCAGCAGCACATGGACTTCGGGTTCAAGGCGCTGTTCCGGTACGCGTGAGGCGCGAGACCCGCTCGCTCACTCGGGAGAGAAGAACGTCGTCATGACGGCCGTGACGGCGAGCACCGCGGCAATCAAGGCGATCTCCGCGGCGACGGAGCGCCGGAATGCGAGCAGCGCGCTTCCCTCGGAGCGCGCGATCGCGGGCGCGAGCCGCCACTTGTTGAGCGAGGCAAGCCCCATCAGCAGCGCGAATCCGCCGAGCTTCGCGAGCAGCAGCTCCCCGTAGGGCCGTCGCAGGACACCGAGATTCGCGACGAGGAGCGCGGCGAGCGCGAGCCCCGCGAGCAGGATGCCGGGCACGAGCCACGCGGCGACGCTCGAGAAGCGGTCCACGATGCGTCCCGCCGTCGCCGGGCTCTCCATCAGGCTCGCGAGATAAAGCGGTGGCAAGGCGCCGAACCACCACGCGACGATGATGAGGTGCAGCGTGAGGAGCGACGCGAGGATCGAGCGGTGAGGACTCACGGACGTGTGCCCCGTCAACGCGAAGGACGCGACGACCAGTGCCGCCCCGACGACAGCCGCCGTCCTCGAAATCCCGCTCTCCGCCCGCCCCGCGCGACCGTCGAACGATAGCCCGACGGCGATGAGCGCGAGGCCGAGCAGGCAAAGACCGGCGGCGGCACCGGCACGCGAGTTCACCTCCAGCTCGAGGAGCGACCCGTCGAGCGCGCCCGAGAGATCCCCCGCCAAGCGTCCCGCCTGCAATGCGAGATGGCCGACGACGCACACAGCCCCGGCGATCGCCGCGATACGCCCGAGCCGGCGAGTCGCGCGTCGCGAGCCGGAGAGGTCGCGCCCCTGCAGCGCGGCGAAGAGCGCCGCTCCGGCGGCCTGCAGCACGAGAATCAGGCTCAGCACGCGCAGCAGGACGGACAGAACGTCCGGGAGGCCGAGCATTCGAGTCGAGGCCGCAGCCGCGGATTACCGCGGGGACGGGCCGCCTACGCCGCCCGGCGGCGCGCCCGGTAGCGCGCCCGGTAGCGCACCCGGCGCCTGCACGGTGAACCAGATCTGTCCGGGCACGACGTGGCCGTCCGCGCTCAGTGCGCGCCAGCTCACGACGTAGCGGCCGGGTGCCAGCGCGGGCATGCGAAGGGTGGTCTGCACTGCGGTCGTCGACGGCAG
>JASHYG010000228.1 GCA_030043215.1 Gammaproteobacteria bacterium | reverse complement strand
TCGCATGGCCGATGTTGAGCTCCACGATCGGCTCTATCGCGGCGACCGGCTGCACATTCTGATAGTCGAGGCCGTGGCCCGCATGCACCTCCAGGCCGACCTGCGCGGCGATCCTCGCGCCGCTGCGCAGCCGCTCGAGCTCCGTCGCGCGGCGCGCGCCGGCCGCCTCGGCGTAGGCCCCGGTGTGCAGCTCGACGACGGGCGCTCCGATGTGCGCGGCGGCCTCGATCTGGCGCGGATCGGGATCGATGAACAGCGCCACGCGGATGCCCCCGGCCGCGAGCAGAGCGACCGCCTCCTGCAGCCGCGGCCCCTGCCCGGCGGCGTCGAGACCCCCTTCCGTCGTGAGCTCCGCGCGCCGCTCCGGAACGAGGCAGCAGTCCGCGGGACGCACCTCGCGCGCGATCTCGAGCATCTCATCGGTGACGGCCATCTCGAGGTTCATGCGCGTCTGCAGCCGCTCCTTCAAGGCGCGGACATCCTCGAGCTGGATGTGCCGCCGATCCTCCCGCAGGTGCAGCGTGATGTTATCCGCGCCGGCCGTCTCCGCGCGGAGCGCCGCGTGCACGGGGTCCGGAAAGCGAGACCGGCGGGCCTGGCGGAGCGTCGCGACGTGATCGATGTTGAGGCCGAGAGCGATCATTTGCGCATCGACCGCGCGACCGCGCGTGTGAGGAGCTCGCGGCCTTCCAGGCAATGCGCGATCGCGGACCGGAGGAGCTTGCGGACATCGTCGAGCTCCGCCTGGCTCGTGAAGCGCTCCTGCGCAAGGCTCAGCAGCGAGCGGCCGGCGAGCGCTCCAGGGGCGTCGGGGGAGGCTTCCACGAGACCCTGAGCCGGGCGGAACTGGTAGTACGCCTCGGTCGCGAGGGGGTGCCCCGTCCGCGACTCCGCGGCCAGATCGAGGCCGTAGCCGATCCCCTCGAGCAGGCGCTTCTCGAAGATCCTCAGGGCCGGCTCGAGCGCGCCGCCGCGCTTCAAATCCTCGAGCGCCCCGTGGTACGAGTCGAAGAGCGCGGGATGGGGATCGTGGCGCGAGGTGAGCCTCAGCACCAGCTCGTTGAGATAGAAGCACGCCATGAGATGCGCGGGCGGCAGCGCGTCGCCGCCATCCCCCGGCTCGGCGCCGATGAGCTGCGGCGCCTCCCCGCGCCCGCTCCAGGAGAGCAGCAGCAGCCGGAAGGGCTGCAGGAGCGGGGCAAGCTTCGCCTTGGGTCCGCGCACGCCGCGCGCGAACAGCGACAGCCGCCCGTGCTCGCGCGTCAGCACCTCGAGAATGCGGCTCGTGTCCCGGTATGGCACGTGGTGCAGGATGTAGCCGGGAGCAAGGTGCGTGCGCCGAGGATCGCTGCTCATGTATCGAGGCCCAGCTGCTCGAGGGCGCGCGCGTTGTCCGCCCAGCCTTCCCGCACTTTCACCCACAAGGTGAGATGCAATCGGCGGTCGAGCGCGCGGTTGAGCTCGAGCCGCGCAGAGCGGCCGACGCGCTTCAGCCGCTCACCGCGGGCGCCGATCACGATCGGCTTCTGTCCGGCCCGGTCCACCCAGATGGCCGCATCGACGATCAGCTGTCCGTCCTCCTCCACCGCGCGCTCGATCTCCACGGCGATCCCGTAGGGCAGCTCCTGCTGTAGCTCGAGCGTGAGCTTCTCGCGTATGGTCTCCGCGATCCGGAAGCGGGCATCCCGATCGGTGCGCTGCTCCAGCGGAAACAGCCGCGGGGATTCGGGCAGCATGCGCCCGATGGCCGCGATCAGGGACTCGAGGTTGTCCCTCCTCAGGCCCGAGACGGGCACCAGCTCCGCAAAGGCGTGCCGGCCGCCGAGCTCGGCGAGAAACGGCAAGAGCTTCTCGCGGGGGCGGACGCGGTCGATCTTGTTGACGGCCGCGACGGCGGGCCGGCCGCTGTCGCGGATTCGTTGCAGCGCCAGCTCGTCCTCGGTCGTCCACTTCGCTGCCTCGAGCACCAGCACGGCGAGATCCGCATCGTGCAGCGCCGCGGCCGCCGTCCGGTTCATGGCGCGATTGAGCGCACGGCGGGCGCCGCGATGCAGCCCCGGCGTATCGACGAATGCGATCTGCGCCTGCTCCGAGTTGAGCACGCCGAGCACTCGATGGCGCGTCGTTTGCGGCCGGGGCGTCACGATGCTCAATTTCTCTCCGATCAGCGCGTTGAGCAAGGTGGACTTGCCGACGTTCGGGCGGCCGACGAGCGCCGCGAACCCCGCACGGAAATGCGGCGCGAGCGGACCATCGTCCGCGGTGCCCTCGTGCGCAGGCGTCTTACCGAGGCCGCTCACGGTGCCGCCTCGATCTCGCCGAGGACGTGCTCCGCCGCCTCCTGCTCCGCGCGCCTTCGGCTGCGGCCCTGGCCGCTCGCGCGACGTCGCAAGCCCTCCACCTCGCAGACCACCCAGAAGGTCTGCTCGTGAGCCTCTCCCTCGGTGCGCTCCAGCTCGTAGCGCGGAAGCGGCAGGCCTCGCGACTGGACATACTCCTGCAGCCGGGTCTTGGCATCCTTCAGCGCCGCGGCGGCCGGCAGCCGCGCGATGCGCGGCTCCATGAGCCTCTCGATGATGCGCCGCGCGGCCTCGATGCCTCCATCGAGATAGAGGGCTCCGCAGACCGCCTCGAAGGCGTCCGCGAGAATGGACTGGCGGCGGAAGCCTCCGGTTTTCAGCTCGCCGCTGCCGAGCTGCAGCGCCTCTCCCAGGGAGAGCTCGACGGCGATCTCGGCGAGCGGCTCGCGGCTCACGATGCGGGCGCGCAGCCGGCTCAAATCCCCTTCGTCGGCGTCCGGGAAGGCGCGATAGAGATGCTCGGCGACGAGCAGATTGAGCACCGCATCGCCCAGGAACTCCAGCCGCTCGTTGTGCGGCCGCGTGGCGCTGCGGTGCGTGAGAGCCGCGGCGAACAGCCCGGGATCGCCCGGCTCGTATCCCAGCCTCTCCCGGACCCATCGCTGAGGCCACTCGGCGTGCACGCGGTCAGCCGCCGATCCGCGCGATCTTGTCGAAGTCCACCGTCAGGGAGATGTTACCGAAGAGGGGAGCCGAGTCCTCGTACTTCGCCTCGATGACCCAGCCGCCGCCGTCCTGCCGAACCGCGATGTCCTGGACGCTCGGAAAGTTGATGCTCTCGATGTCGAAGCGCTTCGCGAGCGCGTTGCGGACTCCCTGCGGCGAGACGTGGCCGCCGTCCGACTGCGCGGACGAGGCCGCGAGATCGAGACTCCGCGCGACGCTCATGTAATTTAAGTACACGGGCGCCAGCCGGATCGCGGCGTACACCACGATCGCGACGGGAATCATCAGCAGCAGGCCGCCGAGAAACGTCATTCCTCGCTGTCGTCTATACATACCCTCCCCCTTCGTGGAGGCTCGATCACTGAATGCGCATGCCGATCCGCCTCCAGATCGGGCCGCCCGACCGTTGCAAATCCCAATTGAACCAGATTCGGGTTGCTTTGCCGACTAGGTTCGCCTCGGGCACGAAACCCCAGTACCGCCCGTCGGAGCTGTTGTCCCGATTATCGCCCATCATCAGATACATGCCGGGCGGGATGACGTGCTCCGGCCAGGAGCCGTGCTCCTGGAACGCGAGGCCGCTGTCGGTCGGACACACGTAGCCGCGGGGCAGATGCCGATTGCAGGTCGGCAACGGCTCGACGGCGATGTCGCCGGTCGATGGGCAGAACAGCAGCTCGTGGCTGTGATGATCGATCGTCTCCTGCATGAGGCGCATGCCCTCGTAGCAGCCGTCGTCGTAGAGCCCCCGGTCGCTCGTCGGAAGCGGCTTGCCGTTGAGGGTCACCATGTCGTCGTGGACGCTCACCCGGTCCCCCGGAAGCCCGACGACCCGCTTGATGTAGTTGACCGACGGATCGGGCGGATAGCGGAACACGACCACGTCGCCGCGATGCGGCTCCCCGGTGGAGAGGATCTTCCGGTCGATGATCGGCAGGCGCAGGCCGTACGCGTATTTGTTGACGACGATGAAGTCCCCGTCGAGCAGCGTCGGCATCATCGAGTCCGAGGGAATGCGGAACGGCTCGAACAGGAACGAGCGCAGCACCAGCACGATCACGGCGACCGGAAAGAAGCTGCGCGCGTAGTCGACCGTGCCGGGCTCGCTCACGACCCCGGGACTCTTACCGGCCGCCCGCGCCGCCTGCGTCCGCCGCCTGCGGAGCACCATCACGTCGAGGAGCCAGGCGAGGCCGGTCACGACCGCGATGAGCAGCAGCACGAAGCTGAAGTCGAGCGTCTCGTCCGCAAGGAGGCGGATGATGCCCGCCGCGACGAGCACCGGCAGAGCGTAGTACGCACAGGCCACGAGCGGCGGGTCGCGCGCCGGCTCGGGAGCCGCCGCGATCTGGCGCCGCGGGCGCAGGATCCAGTCGTCCACCACGCACACGACGGCCACGGGAATCACGAGCCAGCTCAGAACGGAGATCAATGACATCAGCATGGAAGGTCCTTGTTTTTCGTGCGGCCTCGAACGAATCTCTTACGGCTTGCGTCCGACGCGCAGCACCGCGAGGAAAGCCTCCTGCGGGATCTCCACGTGGCCGAGCTGCTTCATCCGCTTCTTGCCCTCTTTCTGCTTCTCGAGGAGCTTGCGCTTGCGGGTCACGTCCCCGCCGTAGCATTTGGCCAGCACGTTCTTGCGCAGGGCCTTCACGGTGGCGCGCGCGATGATCGAGCTGCCGATGGCCGCCTGCACGGCCACCTCGAACATCTGCCGGGGAATGAGCTCGTGCATCTTGTCCACGAGCTCCCGTCCGCGGTGGTAGGCGCTGTCGCGGTGCACGATGATCGACAAGGCGTCCACGCGGTCGCCGTTGATGAGGATGTCGAGCTTCACGAGCGGCGCGGCCTCGAAGTGGCTGAACTCATAATCGAACGAGGCGTAGCCGCGGCTCACCGACTTCAAGCGGTCGAAGAAATCGAGCACCACCTCCGCGAGCGGCAGCGCGAACTCGAGGGAGACCTGCGTGCCGAGATAGAGCATCTTCTTCTGCACGCCGCGCTTCTCGTTGCACAGTTTCAGCACCGCGCCGACGTGATCCGGCGGCAGCAGGATGTTCGCTGCGATGATCGGCTCGCGGATCTCCTCGATCTCGTTTTCCGGCGGGAGCTTCGCGGGATTGTCCACGTATCCGACCGTGCCGTCGGTCCGCGCGACCTCGTAGACCACCGTCGGCGCGCTCGTGACCAGATCGAGGTGGTACTCGCGCTCCAGCCGCTCCTGCACGATATCCATGTGCAACAGTCCCAGGAATCCGCAGCGAAAGCCGAACCCGAGCGCGCCCGAGGACTCGGGCTCGTAGTGCAGCGCGGAGTCGTTGAGCCGCAGCTTCGAGAGCGCGTCGCGGAAGGACTCGTAGTCCTCCGAATTGACCGGAAACAGCCCGGCGAACACGCGCGGCTTGATCTCCCGGAAGCCCGGGAGCGGCGACCGCGCCGGCCGTGCATCGAGCGTGATGGTGTCCCCGACCGGCGCGCCGTCGATCTCCTTGATCCCCGCCACGACGAAGCCCACCTCGCCCGCCCCGAGAGCCGGCTGTGCGAGGGACTTCGGCGTGAAGCAGCCGAGCTTGTCGACGTTGTGGCTTCGCCCCGTCGACATGACGCGGATCTTGTCGCCCGTCGCGACCGACCCGTTGATGACGCGCACCAGCGAGACGACCCCGACGTAGTTATCGAACCAGGAGTCGATGATGAGCGCCTGCAAGGGGCCATCCGGATCACCCTTCGGGGGCGGGATCTTGCGAACCAGCGTCTCGAGCAGCTCGGGCACGCCGGCTCCCGTCTTGGCGCTGACGCGGACGGCGTCGTGCGCCTCGATGCCGATGATGTCCTCGATCTCCTGGGCCACCCGGCCCGGATCGGCGGACGGCAGGTCGATCTTGTTGATGACGGGAAGCACCTCGAGCCCCTGCTCGATGGCGGTGTAGCAGTTCGCGACGCTCTGCGCTTCCACTCCCTGGGAGGCGTCCACCACGAGCAGCGCGCCCTCGCACGCGGCGAGGGACCGCGAGACCTCGTAGGAGAAATCCACGTGACCGGGTGTGTCGATCAGGTTGAGCTGGTAGCGCTGCCCGTCCCGCGCGTCGTAATGCAGCGTCACGCTCTGCGCCTTGATGGTGATGCCACGCTCGCGCTCGAGCTCCATGGAGTCGAGGACCTGCTCCTGCATCTCGCGAGCTTCGAGGCCGCCGCAGAGCTGGATGAGGCGGTCCGCCAGGGTCGACTTGCCGTGATCGACGTGCGCAATGATGGAGAAGTTACGTATGAGCCGCATCAAGAATGGGTTCCGCCGCTCGGGCCATTCATGCGGCCGCTCGGGGCGGAATTCTATACGGCTTTTACTCCGCGCGCTTTCGGAGCAGGCGGGCGAGCTCCACCGCATCGAGCCGGTGGCGACACACGACGGTTCCGTCGAGCAGCAGGACCGGCACGTGCAAGCCGTAACGGCGCTGCATCTCGGAGTCGCTGTCCACGTCGAGCACCTCGACGGGCGGCAGAGCGAGCGTGCGCCCGAGCCTCTCGAGGTCGGCGAGCATCTCCTCGCAGAGGCCACAGCCGGCCCGGTGCACGAGGGTGATGCGCTCCGCCATCGCTGCGGGACGCTCAATGCCTCGCGGACGGCCGCTCTTGCACCGAGTTCGCGATGAATCTCACTGTCTCGGCCGGGACTTCTCCCACCACCGTGACGGGATGGCCGTCCACCATGGTCGCGAACGTCGAGGTGGAGCCGACCTGCTCGCTGCCCGAGAGCGTGTGGTCCGCGTGCATGTGCGACTCAACGAACACCGACACCGAGGCGATGCCGTCCGTGTAGACGAGATGCTCCACGAGGCCGGTGGTGCCGGGCATGATCTGGACCGCTCGCACCGACATGTGGAAGCCGGGCGGAAGCTCGAGGGCGCTCCAGCGAGACACGGAGGATGCCGCGGTGGTCGCAGCGGGGGTGGACATGGGCAGCTGCCGTACCCACTGGAAGCCATCGGTCGCCATATCCGGCTGGAAGGCCGTGTCCGGTATCCGATCGGGCGTCGCGATGCTCGCGAACACGACCTGCTCGATGACGTTCCCGCGCCGGTCACAGAGCTGCGTCTTCAAGGGCATGCCCGTCGCCTGGTCGATCCAGAGGCGGTATCCGTAGCGGTACTCGTCCTTCGGAGTGACGACGATGAGCTGCGTCTTCTTGCCGATGAGACGGGTATGCCTGACGGCCCGGATATCGTAGAACTGGCTCGCGGACGGGCCGAAGCTCGGCAGGCTGCCGAGCAGCAGGCTCTGGGCAGGCTGCTGCTCGACCAGCACCTTGCGCTCATCAGGCAGGTAGCAGGTGAGCGTCGTGCCGCTGCGGATGAACTCCCGGCCGGAGCCGTCGAGCGACACGAGCCGCTCGGTCACCACTCCGCCCTGCACGCGGTGGATGATCCGCAGGGTCTCGACCCTTCCGCCCTGCGAATGCAGGAAGACACCGTCGTAGTTGAGCGTGGTGAGCGCCTGATTCATGCGCTCGAGCCACTTCTGCGGCTCGTCGGCCGATGCGACGGCCGTCACGGCAAGCGCGAGCGCGATCCAGGTCAGCCGTTCGCTAGCGCGACCGAGCCGCATGCGATGTCCCCGCGTTCGGATCGTCGCTCTTGCCCGCATCGCCCGGCGCGTCGGCGGAATCGCTCGAGGACTCGGCGGCGACGAGAGCCGAGAGCGCGCTGCTGCGGAGCAAGGGCATGGAGAACTCGCTGTGAGCGACCACGAAATCCGCAAGCTCGACGGGCGGAGTAAAGGAGGAAGACTCGCCTTGGGGCGGAACGACATAGCTGTCGGGGCGCGCGTCCGCGCTCGCGACCGGTGCGGCGAGCGGCGCGGCCGGCGGCGGAGCGGCCTGCGCGATGAGCGGCAAGTCCGGCGAGGCGGCGCGCAGCATGAGGATCGCGACCGCGGCAACTCCGGCGGCGACCGCCGCCCCGGCGACCGGCTGTGACCAGCCCCGCAGGGGGCCCTTGCGCTGTCCGGTGGCCCGTGCCGCCGATCCGGCGAGCAGGGCCGGCTCCGAGGCGATCGCCGTGCTCACGCGGCTCGCGAGGTGTCCGTCCAGCCGCAAGCCCCGCTCGGTCCGCACGACCGCTCCGATCGCGGCGTAGCGTCCCCACCGAGCCTTGAGAGCGTCGTCGCGAGCGAGCCGGCGCGCCAGCAGCTCGCACTGCGGCGCGGGCAGCTCATCGTCGAACATGGCGGACAGCTGACTGTCCAGCTCCTCGTTGTTCATCCCAGTTCCTCCGCACGCCCCAAGCCGCCTTCGAAGACCTCACGCAGCCGCCGGTCGATCGCCTCGCGGGCCCGGAAAATCCGTGACCGCACCGTGCCGACGGGGCAGCCCATCGCCGCGGCGATCTCCTCGTAGGACAGCCCCTCGAGCTCGCGCAGGACGATCGCCGTCCGCAGGTCCTCGGGAAGGGCATCGATGGCGGAATTGACCGTGCCGCGGATCTCGTCGGTGAGGACGAGCCCCTCGGGTGTCTCGGAATCCTTGAGCCGACTTTGCATATCGTAGGACTCGTCGGAATTCTGCGAGTCTAGGTCGAACTCGACCGGACTGCGGTCCCGCGAGACCACGGCGTTCTTGGCGGTGTTGATCGCAATGCGGTAGAGCCAGGTGTAGAAGGCGCTGTCTCCGCGAAACTGCGGCAGGGCACGGTAGGCCTTGATGAAGGCTTCCTGGGCGACATCCTCGGCCTCCGCAGGGTTGCGTACAT